>JBEKXR010000386.1:0-4294 GCA_049511935.1 Spirochaetia bacterium
CATACCCATCACGTGCCGCGTCTATAATCTGAGAAACGTGCTGACCCCGGTCTATTTCGCTGTACCAACCCCAGCCGTTTCCGGCAAGGTAGATTAGCGCCGGAAAGGGGCCCTTCCCTGTCGACGGCCGGGCAAGATCGAGCTTGAGTTCAACTCCATCAGCAACCACGTAGGTGATCCCTCGTTCTAGAAGATACTGCTCGGCTTCTTGCGCGAATCCGTTGACCCCCGCCGCAATTAGAACGGCTAGCACTACCAGAACGATGATCAATAGCTTTCTCATATACTCCCTCCTATGGGCTTCTCTTGTTGGTTGCGGGGGTAGAACAGGCTGCAGGACGGGCCGACAGAGAGCAGCCAGTGACTTCACCTAATCCTAGGCCTCATGTTGTACTCGTCAAGAGGCAACTTTGGGGTCCTTCCGGGTGCCACTGCCCTACCCCGCGAAGCCCAGTCTCGCGTAAGAATTGCCCCCAGACGCGCGTAGAGGGCCGTGGAGCGATTCTGCCATTTCAGGGCAATCGGGGGGGGCTGAGAACGTGCTCCGTGGTGAGCCGTGGTGTATAAAGGGCCATGCCATTATCAGAAGAGATAGCCCGGGCGGCCTGGGCGCGTTCAGAGAGACGCTGCGAGTGTCGGCGTGAGGGCCACGGACACGGCGAGCATGGCGGGGCGTCGCTCCTCTGGGCGATGCGGGGATCCGGCTTGGCTACCGGCGGCTGGCAGATTCGCAGGCGAACGAGCTGGGGGACGGACGTCCTGGCGAACTGCGAGATCCTATGCGCGGCCTGCCAGAAGCCCCCGCAGCCGGTGCGGGTCCGCTGAGGGGCCGTGTGGTGGGCCTGGAGCGAACGATCTCAAGACCTGCCGTGTCCTGATACCCCCTACGTTACCTTCCCGCCGTCTGGGTGTTTGACAAAGGGTGTATGATTCAAGAAAGTCTTTTGACCGATCTCTCTCAACTTGTCATGCACCTAAGGATCAAAAAGAGATAGCCAAGGGGCAAACTGTGGGGGCCAAATAAGTTTGGCCAAAATGCTCCACAATCTCGTGCGATGCACGTGAGACGTGGAAGAGGAGGTTCTCATGCCTGTTTCTATAGTGCTGATGCGCTGGACCGATCAGGGGGTACGCACCGTACAGGACACGGTGACACGAACCCGTGCGAATCTTTCGGCAATAGAAAAAGCCGGGGGAAAGATGACCGTGTATTGGACCCAAGGCCGCTACGACCTGATCGGCATCGTTGAAGGACCTATAGATGATGAAACTGGCTCGGCTATCGCCCTGAGCGCCGTCAAGGCCGGCAATTTCCGCACGGAGACGTTGCGGGCCTTCACCATCGATGAAATGGAGCGCATTTTGAAAAAGGTTCCCTAAGACAACCATAACAATCAGAAACGTCTCTCGTGGAAGCCCTACAACGAACGCGCGGAGGGGCAGCACCACTGCTGTCGAACGGCCCGGCGACGGCATATCTCCAAAATCCTACGCTCGCCCTGCCCCGTGGTGAGACTTTCGGAGGGCCTGCCGTAATGATTTTTATTAGAGGGGGACGGAAGAACCTCCCGGCGGCTTCGGGTGATGATAAGCAGGCAAACCGTATACGTTCGAATCTCTCGGGCGATGTCAAACTCTCTGTCGCAACGCTGGAGCAAAATGCCTTGCCGGTTACTGGAAATGACCTGTCAGTGGCCGCCATTGGAAGGCAAGCGGGCCGAAAGTAATTGCAGAACGTCCCAACCGGACGGCAGGGTCCTCCCGAGCCGCTCCCCGCCAGCCGGGCTCAATTCTTTGCGTTGCGGTCAACCCACACGCCGTCTGGCGTCCCGACCGGGTCCTCACAATGCTGGCACTTGAACCAATAGGGCACCTTGACCGGGGGGTATACGTCATCCAGGAAGTGGAGCAACCGTGCAGGGTCTTCCGCCAGGCCCTCCGGCAGCGGGATTTCCTCGACAAACGCAGCGAAGCAGCAGCTGCACCATAGTTGCTCCCCGACCCTATAGGCGGCTGGCTGAGTTGCTTCGCTCACCGCCTTGTCTCCTTCGCCTTCGCCAACAGCAGCCGCTCGATCGGCCCGTTCAGTCTGAAGAGGTTGCGGTAGCCGCACACGGGCGGCGGATTACCCCACTTCTTGAAGTACTGCTCCCAGTCCTTTAGCTCCTCGATGTACTTCATCTGGGCCTTCCGCACGTCCTCCAGGGTCGTGCCGGTGCCAAAGTAGGCCGCAGCGGCGACGTCTTCCTCCGCGGCGGGCAACTCACGATGAAGCAGGGCGTTCAGATGGCACACCACCTCCCACGCGGGGCCGTACCTCTCCCGGTCGATGGCGTGAGGACCCATCAGGACCCGGCGAATCTCCCGCTTCGCCGCGCGGAACGCCTTCGGATGCTTCCGGAGGGCCTCGGTGATGTGCGGCGCCTGCGCAAGGAACTCCTGCACCAGGGTAGCAGGAGACTTCACGCTGCCGAGCTTGCGCTCGATGGAGTCAACCCGGCCTTCAGGATTCACGGCGGGCCTCCTTCAGGACCTCCTCGACTCGCTGCTCCAGAGCATCCAGGCGATCGTCCAGGACCAGGCCGCGCTCGAACTCGAAGAACGGCAGCAGCGCCCTGGCCGAGTAGGTTAGGACCCGCAGTTGCGACTCGGTCACCGAACCCAGGACGAAGGCGACCATCAGCCGAGTCAGGCTCTCGCGGGATTGCTTGGCAGTCGCCCACCGCAGGGCCTCGAAGGAAAAAACCTCGGCTTTTTTTCGGCGTGGTCTTCCGCCCTTCTGCACGCCCTTTCGAGGCGCCCGCTTCGGCGACTTGCTGGCGTTTACTTGGCGTTTTCGCGCCAGCTTTTTGGCTGATTTATGGCTGATACCGGGCATCAGGCCACCTTCCGCTTCTCCAGGCCGTGGAGGCGCGCATGTTGCGCGCGGTCCATCCACGCCACATTGTCACGGGTGTATCCGCGCTTTCCGTCCAGCCGATGCAGGCAGCAGCCCGCAGGCCGGTCACCCACGTCCTCGAGGAAGGCCGAGAAACGCTCCCAGCGCGGGTCGAAGGTGATTCCCTTCGCTCCGTAGCAGCGAAACTCCTTCGCGAAGAGGTTCGTGCAACGATTCTTCATCCGCAGCCAGCTCGAGTACGCACCGGGGTGCGCTTTTCGCAGGCCGAGGCGCTCGACTGGACGGAAGCAGATGTCGGGATCCCTGTACTTGTAGAGGCGACCGTGGTGAGTGCCACAGAAGGCGGAATGCGGCGATCGAGGGCGCCCGCATCCGCTGATGCGGCAGAAGATCCTCCTCCCGATCCGTCCGCGAGGGATTCCCTGCACTTCAGCCTTCCTTTCCCACCTTCAGCGGCTCCGTCCGTTGCTTCTCCAGGTTCGCCATGAACGCGCGGGCCTGGGCGTAAAACGTGTGGACGGGCACGATCAGAATGGTGCTGCCTTCCCGCTGGTCCATGACTTTCTCGGTCTTCTGGTTCCAGAACAGCTCCGCGCTCTCCGAGAACACACTCGGGCTGACAAGGATCATGTTCTTGTCCTCCTGCCCGCCGGCGCGGATCCGCTCGCAAACCTCCTTGGTCACCGCAACTCCCGCCAGCGTGAGGACGTGCAATACCGTCCTGGCAACCACAAGGTCTTCGAGGTCAAAGACGCGCTTGCCGCTGTCACCCTTCTCTCTGACCAAGCCCTGGCGAATCCAACCGTCCCACCGAGCGCTGGACATCCGCGGGTCAGCTGTCACGCGAAGGAATGCCAGGACGTCGCTGGTCGTCAGGGTCGCTTCCGTTTTCTTCTTCACCTCATTCACCGCCGATCAAGTACAGATATAAGAATACTGAACCACTTATGGCTATGTTGCGTCAAGACGGATATTTCCTTTTCAGCCATTGGAGACCTCATCCTGCTCTTCGTTCTCAGACTGCGTAACGCTTACGCACTCCTCCGCGTCTGACGCGTCCTTCCCTTGCGCGTGGCCGGTGACCTTTCTCGCCCAATCGACTGTGTAGGAAAGCCAATCGTTCTTCTGGATGCACGACAGGATGACCAGCAACTCGACTTTGTTCAGTGCCACCAGGCGCTTCGCCAGCCACTTCGCACGTTCATCATCTGGCCCGTCATACAGTCGGATCGCCAGCGCGATGTCCATTGCGAGTTGGCCCTCGGTTCGCGTCGTCCCGTTTTTTTCAAGGACAAGAACCCCCGCCTCCTTCCTGATCCTCCACCGCGCAAGCATCTCCCATTGTTCGCCCATTATTCCCCACATCAGTTTTTCCTTCGGCGCAGGACGATCCGA
>JBEKXR010000387.1:0-4282 GCA_049511935.1 Spirochaetia bacterium
CGCCCGGCTTCTTGCCGTTGCGTTCTCTTTTCATGATGAGCTTTCGTGGCAGTCCATCGCTAGAAGGCGGCGTCCGAGGGTCAATTTTACGGCCCGCACCCGACACCCGTACAGGACTTGAAAACGAAACAGGTGTTTGACAAAGTGCAAAAATGTTTGTCTTATACAAATATTGGAAGGCACAAAGAAATGAGAGCTATGAAGCAAGACGAAGAGTCTGCCGTCGCCGACGCAATGCAGCGCCATCTCTATAAGCTGCTGAGGAGCTTCGAATCCTGCGACCAGCACTGCCTGGCCCAGTACGGGATAACAGCATCTCAGGGCTACGCCCTGTTGGCCTTTCCGATGGGCTCCGACACGAGCATGAACGAATTGAGCCGTGCGATGGGGCTGGCCAATAGCACCATGACACGCATGGTTGAAAACCTGGTCGCCAAGGAGTTGGTACGACGATGGCAGGATGACCAGGACCGGCGCGTGGTGCGAGTGAGGCTCACCGCTCGCGGGGAGGAGCTTCAGCGCGCCTTGAAGGAGGCAAGGCGAGAGCTGCAGCGGCGGATCCTTGAGGAACTCCAGGAAGAAGAGCGGCCCAGCATACTGAATGCCCTCGAAAAGTTGAATGCTGCCGTTGAGAAAACCATGCGGGGTTGTTGTAGCGACTGATCCACCGTTGCTTTTCAGTCTTTTTTTTCGAGCTATATTTCGCATATACAATAATTGTATATGAGAAACAAAGGAGGTAATGAGCTGATGAAGCTGAACGTTCTTCGAAAGGATCCCAAGGAGAATCCGCAGGTGAGCATCGTCATCATCTCTGCAGCCTGCTGCATTCCCGGGGTAGCTGCCTTTGACGAGCAGGCCAAGCGGGTCGTGGACCTTGCCGTGGCAGAAACGGGGGTGGAGGCTCGCGTGAGCATGATGCCCGCCACCTCCGCCTACTTCGGCGGAGCGCCCAGGGAGGTGATTGCCAAGCTCATGCGCGATATGCAATCCGGCACCTTGAGTGTTCCTGCGATCCTGATCAACGGCAAAGCCGTATCCTACGGCGTGCCTGAGGTAGATCACATCAAATCTGTTTTGCTCGATATCGCGCACGTAAAGGCGACGAGCAAGTAAAGGAGAGAGTATGAACGAAGATCTCAACCTTCTTATGAAACCCAACGGTGAGACAAAATACCTGTTTTTCGGCGGGAAGGGTGGAGTCGGCAAAACGACTTTGGCGACCGCCACCGCCGTCTGGTTTGCAGACCAGGGCTACCGGACCACCATCGTATCTATGGACCCAACTGTCAGCCTTTCGGCCATGTTCGGTCAGCAGATCGGCGGCCAGGACCGGGTGCCCATCCGCCACGTGGCCAACCTGTGCGGGCTCAACATCAATCCCCACGACGCCAAAGGGGTCTTCCAGACTCGGCTGAACAGTGTCATCGGTCAGATGACCGGCACCTTCGGCAGCGACGCGATCAGCACTCCCTGCGCCGAGGAAATGGCTACCTTCGACCAGTTTGTCACCTTCCTGGAGGAACCTGACGCAGACGTGATCGTTTTCGACACCGCCCCCACGGGGAAGAGCCTGCGGGAGCTCGCCATGCCCTTCGATTGGGCCGGCTTCCTTCAGAAGCAGATTCAGGAAGGCAAGAAGATGGCAGAGCTGATGAACATGACCGAGAGCTCCTTCGCGGACCTTGAGCGGGACAAGCTGCGCTACGACCGTGCCCTTGCGGTCCTGCGGGACCGATCATCCACTGTCTTCAACCTGGTGCTCCTGCCTGAAAGGCTGCCCATTGAGGAGACTCACAGCGCCGTCAGCGGGTTGGCCCGGCTTGGCATCCCGGTGCAGGCGTTGGTGATCAACCAGGTTATCCTGCCGGAGGTGATAGAAGGCAATCGCTTCCTGGAGGCGAGGGCTGGCGTGCAAGCCCGTTACCTGGAAGAGATCGAGGCACGGTTCGGTGGTCTGATTAGGGCCCAGCTGCCCCTGCTGGATCGGGATGTTTCCGAGCTGTCTACTCTTCGCCAGGTTGGCGGGATGCTGTACAAGGCCCGGGAGGCCGCGGCGCTGAGGTAGCGGCCGGAATTGTCAGGATGGCGAATCGAGAGGAGAGCATACGATGATTATCTCTGGTGAAGACGTGATTGAGATGAGCCGCGTGGAGACGGCACGAGCCGAACACGGACCCGATGCGGAGCGTCTCACGACGAGGCTGCTGGCGGTGAACGCAAGCCCTCGCCGGAACGGCCGCACAGCCGAGCTTCTGACCGCGGCGCTCACGGCGGCGCGCGGGGACGATGCCGAGGTTAAGCTTATCCACCTCGTCGATTACGACATCCGGCGCTGTCGCGGCTGCTATGCCTGTGTGCAGGGCCCCTGTCCGCAAAAGGATGACATGTCGCGGCTGCTCGCCGACATGCAGGCATGGACCGGCGGTGCGGTCCTCTATGGCGCCCCGGTCTTCAACTTCAACGTCCCCGGCCTCCTCGTCGACTATTGGAACCGCAAAACAGGAATGTCGGGCTATTTCCGCGCTCGCCACGACGGAACGGTAGACTCGTGGCTGGCGCACCAACGCGCTTGGACGGTCGGGGGCGGCATGGCGCAGGCAAGTCACAGCGGCGGTGAAAAGGTTGCCCTGAGGCACCTGAACTTCGCGCTGCTTGGGGAGGCCGCGCGCGTCTTCCCTGGCTTGGCGGCCCACGCAAGGGAGGGGCAGGTTGTTCTTGCCCGCGCCGCCCAATTGGGGCGACGACTGGTGGCCGTGTCCAGGCGCGCCCAAGCGCCGTATCCCCTAGGGCAGATGGCGCTCGTCTACAAGCGTCGGACATGTTTCGAGTTCCCCCGGCCCTAACAGCGCGAACCGAAGCCGAGGCCGCGGAGGAATCGGGGAATTGAGAGGAGAGCGTTCGATGATTATCTCTGGCGAAGACGTGATTGAGATGAGCGGGGTGGAGACCCTTCACCCCGGTAGCTTCGATTTGAGCAGGAGGATTGGAGAGCTTGTCAGCTTTTCCCCTTCGGTTCGCGTGCTCGACGTTTCGTCCGGCAAGGGCGCGTTCGCCTGCCTGTATGCCAGGGAGTTCGGATGCGGGGTGACGGGGATCGAAATCAACCTACGGTTCGTCGAAATCGCGAGGAAGAGAGCTGTGGATGAAGACGTCGCGGACAAAGTGCGTTTTGAAATCGGGGATTCCCGGAACCTGCCATTCCCGGATGGCGCGTTCGACGTGGTCGTCAATGAATGCGCCGTCGGCCTGACTGCCATAGATGCTCCGCAGCGCGTCCTGGATGAAATGGCGAGGGTGACCATGACCGGCGGAACGATCGTGATCCATGAGAGCGTCTGGCTGAAGACGCTGTCCCCCCAGGAAAACGGGAGGTATCCCGGCGTCTTGGAACTACCCCGTTTACGGTGGAGGAATGGCAAAGGATGCTGGTGAGCGCCGGAGCCGTTTCGAAGGTCGTCGAGGACTGGTCGGGGATCGAAAACGCCATGAAGATCCGACCCGGCCACCGGTGGAACCTAGAAAATTCTCTCGATCTTTTTACCATGCGTGAAAAGCTCAAGCTCATCCCCCGGCTGGTCTTCAAATATGGGATAGGCCCTGTTCTCGATCTTTCCAGGAGCGGAAAGCAACTCTTGCGCTACGAAACTGACGGTTATCTGGGATACGCGCTGATCATCGCGTCGAAATGAGGGGGTGCTCAGCAATTCTTCGCATTCAGCTCGCGTCGGTGCCACCTGCGAGCCCCCAACCGGACTGTTCGGTCTCCGCGATGGAGTGCCGCTCCGCGTGGGCTCGCCTTATTGCGATAGTCTACGAGGTCGATCGCGTAGGCGGCAGCTGTTTGCGCAGCAAACCGCGAGAGCCCCCTGGTCTATCCCAGCTGCGGCGCAGCGATGCGCGTCTTGGCCGTCATCACCGAGCCGCAGCAGGTCCGGAAGATCCTGCGCCACCTCGTGAAGATCGGTAAGCCGCCACCCGGCTTGGACCCTGCTTCCCTCAACTGACTCTTGGGCGACAGCCCTTGCCCGGCAAGCTCGCTTGCGCGCCGTGAGGGTGTCTGCTCAGCAAGTGTTGCGTACTTATGCGCAGTGTCCAAAGCCCATTTCTCGCCGTTCCGCTTTCAATGAGAACCTCACCAGCGCAGACGCGCAGGCACTGTAACTGTTCAGCTGGTTTGAGCCGGAATACCGGACAAATGTTAAGGCTTCCGGAGGTTTTAAAACTATGAAACACTCCAGTCAATGGGAGGGAATAGCGCCAGCCGGCTGCCGCGCATAAG
>JBEKXR010000388.1:0-4276 GCA_049511935.1 Spirochaetia bacterium
CTGCGGTCCGCGGACCAGTTCGGGGTCCAGCTGGTCATCATCCCCTCCCGGAGGTCGGCGCAGGAAAACCAGACGGTGAGCAAGGTATCTTCGGGAGCGAGCGAGTACGTCCCGCTCGCCGTCGTGCCGAACATCGCCTCGGCGCTCGAGCTGCTGAAGAAGCAGGGATTCTGGATCTTCGGAGCGGATGCGGACGGCCAGCCCACCGGAGGCCTCGATCTCAACGGCAAGGTCTGCATCGTCCTGGGAAGTGAGGGATCGGGAATGCACAGGCTCGTGAGGGAGAAGTGCGACTTCCTGGTGAGCATCCCCGCATCCGGGCATGTCGATTCGTTCAACGTTTCCGTTGCTGCCGGCATCCTGATGTTCGAGGCGCGACGGCAACAGGGTTTCCCCCACACCGGCAGGAACTGAACACGCCCCCGCCCGGCGACGTCAACCGCGGTGCAGCTTCAGGATCCGTTCCGCCAGAAGCACGGCGTTCAGCACGCCCTGATTGCCGATCCCCATGGTGGCCACCGGCACGCCGCGGGGAAGCTGCAGGATGGACAGCAGCGCGTCGACCCCCGAGAGAGACCCCGCCGCCAGCGGCACACCGATCACCGGAAGCTTCACCAGCGATGCGACCACCCCGGGGAGCGCGGCGGAGAGGCCGGCCGCTGCGATCACGATCCGATAGCCCGACTCCTCCTGCTTGAGGAAGCTCACCAGCTGCTCGAGGTTGCGATGCGCGGACATGACCTTGAGCTCGAAGCTCATGCCTTTTTCCGAAAGAAGCTGGAGCCCGGGCTCGACTGCCTCCGTGTCGGATTCCGACCCGATGATGAAAAGAACATCCTTCATGCCATGAACTTCCTTCCAATGTCGCGCCGGTACCATGCGCCGTCGAAGCTCACTGCATCCGCGGCCGTGTACGCCCGGGCTGCAGCCTCTGCAAGGTCGCGGCCCATGCCGACGGCGGTGAAGCATCTCCCACCGCTCGTGCGTACCCTCCCCGCGGCGTCGCACACAGTCGAGGCATGGAAAACGACCGACTCCGCTTCCGGCAGAACAGGGATCGGCGCGACGAGCGCGCCCTTCTCGGCGTTTTCAGGATAGCCGCGGCCGGCAATCACGACACCGAGGGCGGCGCCCGGCCTGGAAGCGGGGGGCGTCACGTGCGCGAGCCTGCCCGTAGTCATCGCCTCGCAGAGCTCGCCGAGGTCGGTGCCCAGCATCGGAAGGAGCACCTGTGTCTCGGGATCGCCGAAGCGCACGTTGAACTCGAGCACCCTGGGCCCCTTGGTGGTGATCATGAGCCCGAAATACAGGACGCCTGCGTATCCGAGCCCTTCCCGGCGGAGCGCGGCGTACGTGGGCTCGACGACGCGGGTGAGGATGCTCTGCGTGACCGTTTCATCCACCCAGGGTACCGGGCAGATCGACCCCATGCCGCCAGTGTTGGGCCCGAAATCACCATCATGCGCCTTCTTGAAATCGGTGCACGGGGGAAGCACGACGAAGTTCTTTCCGTCGCTCAAACCGAAGATCGAGACTTCCCACCCCTCGAGGAACTCTTCTACCAGGAGCGAGTCTTCCCTCAAGATCGATGCTCCGAAGGCAAGAAGCTCGGTGACGTCGGCTGATTCCAGGACGCCTTTTCCCGCTGCGAGACCGCTTTTTTTCACCACGAGCCTGCGCCCGGCCTGACTCCGGACGTATCGCGCGAAGGCTGCGGTCTCCGAGAACTCTTCCGCACTCGCGGTCGGCAGGTTGTTCCGAACGAGGAATGCCTTGGAGAACGCCTTGCTGGCCTCCAGCATCGCGGCCTTCCTTCCCGGACCGATCGCGGCAATCCTGCGCGAGAGGAGAAAGTCCACGACCCCGTCCGCCAGCGGCGTCTCAGGGCCCACGAACACGCAATCGATCCTGTTCTGCCGGCACGCCGCATCGATCGTATCGAATGAGGCCAGGCTCACTTCCGGGAGGTTCGTGCCCACCTGTGCGGTACCAGCGTTGCCGGGGCCCGCGAACACGCGTTTCACGCGACTGCTCGCGGCGAGCTTCCATGCGAGGGCGTGCTCCCTGCCTCCGGAGCCGAGGACGAGGATTTTCATGGCCTGACCGCCGGGCGGGCCCGGCCGACAGCCGGGCCGTCGATTGCATCCAGCATTTCGAGGATCACGCGGGGAAACCACTGGTGTTCCAGTGCGTGGATTCGCCTCTCGACCTCCGCAAGGGTTTCGGAGTCATTTCGAGGGAAGGACTTCTGCAGCAGGATCGGCCCCGTGTCCACGCCCTGATCGACACGGATCACCGAGATTCCCAGCTCCTTGTCGCCCGATTCGAAGCTCTCCTGGATTGCATGCGCGCCGGGATACCTCGGAAGGAGACTCGGGTGCAGGTTGATGACCGGTCCCTTGAAGGCATCGAGGAAATACGGGGTGAGGAGCTTCATGAAACCGGCGAGAGCCACGAGGTCGACACCCCGCCTTTCCAGGTGCCTCACCACCTTCTTCTCGACTGCCTCCCGGGGCTGCCCCTCGTAGCTCATGAGAACGATGGGCACCCCGAGCTCCTTCGCCCGATCGAGGACCTTTGCGCCGGCCGCGTCGCAGAGGAGGAACTCTATAGAATGCCGGTGCGCCGCCTTCACGGCGGCGAAGAGCGCAACGAAGTTGCTCCCCGTGCCCGAGGCGAAGACCGCCAGCCGTGCCATCAGGCCAGGACCCCGATGTCCAGGAGGTCGAAGCCCTTTTCCCCGGCGACCTCGCGAAGAGCCGCCCGTTCGGCAGGGTGCACAACCATCGCAATCCCGATCCCCAGGTTGAAGACGGCGCGCATCTCGTCGTCGGAGACGCCGCCTGCCGACTGGATCCTGGGGAAGATCGACGGCATGGGCCAGTCGAAGGTGAACCTCGGGCGCAGCGCCTCCGGTATCACGCGCTGGAGATTGCCGAACAGACCGCCCCCGGTGACGTGGGCGGCGGCGAGGACCCTGCCGGATTCGATGAGCGCTCGCATCTCCGCCGCATAGATCCGGGTCGGTACGAGCATTTCATTCCAACCCTCGGAATCCGTCTCCGGAATCAGCTTCCGTGCCAGCGAGAGCCCGTTGGAGTGGATGCCCGAGGAGGGGAGGCCGAGCACGATATCACCGGTCCGGATCTCCGATTTTCGCGGAAGCACCGCGCTCTTCTCCGCGATACCGACGGCGAAGCCGGCCAGGTCGAAGTCGTCGACGCCGTACAGGTCGGGCATCTCCGCCGTCTCCCCGCCGCCGAGGCTGCAGCCCGCAAGCTCGCACCCCCGGACGATGCCCCTCACGATGTCGTGCATCCGCGTCTCGTCGATCCTGCCGCAGGCGATGTAGTCGAGAAAGACCACGGGCCGCGCGCCGCAGACGACCAGGTCATTGACGTTCATCGCCACGAGGTCGATGCCGAGCGTGTCGTACTTCCGCAGCTTTTTTGCCACCAGGAGCTTCGTGCCGGTTCCGTCCGTGGTGGTCATGAGAACGGGCGATTTGAAACCGAGGGACTCGATGGGCAGCGCGGCGGAGAAGCCGCCAATGTCCGGGTCCACCGCGCGGGAGCGGATGCTCTTGATGAAGTCCACGAATCGGTCTCCCCGGTCGATGTCGACTCCCGCCTCGCTGTACGTTTTCACGATCTCCTCATTTCAACTCTTCCGGCTCACCGGGGCGTCCCGCACGGGCACCGGATACATGCCGCTGAAGCACGCGTGGCAGTAGTTCTCCGGCCCGCTGACGCATTCTCGAAGCAACTCCAGGGAAAGGAAACGCACGGAGTCGGCATCGATCTCCTTCGCGATTCCCGCCGGATCCAGGCGGTTGGAGATGAGCTCCTCCCGCGTCGGGATGTCGATGCCGTAGAAGCAGGGGAAGCGAACGGGCGGCGAGGAGAGGCGGAGGTGCACTTCACGTGCTCCCGCCTCGCGCAGCAGCCGCACGATCTGCCGGGCAGTGGTGCCGCGCACCAGGGAATCGTCCACGACGATGACCCTCTTGCCGGTGATCGCCTCGCGTATGGGATGGAGCTTCATGCGCACGCCGGACTCCCTCATCGCCGTCGTCGGCTGGATGAAGGTGCGGCCCATGTAGTGGTTCCTGGTGAGCCCCTGCTCGAGCGGGATGCCCGACGCCGAGGAATATCCCAGGGCGGCGCTGTTGCCCGAGTCCGGCACCGCGATGACGATGTCGGCCTTCACTTCATCGCTGCGAGCGAGCATCTCGCCCATTTTCCTGCGCGCCATGTGGACCGACCTCGCGTAGACG
>JBEKXR010000389.1:0-4274 GCA_049511935.1 Spirochaetia bacterium
TCCGACGAACAACAGGTACATGCTCGCCACAGGAAACCCGGGCGCGGGCACATTCAATTCTCCCGGTGGCTGGATCGTGCTCAACACGAATTTCATCAATGCACCCGTGCCGCCGTTCTTCTTTACAAATGCGAGAGTGATCGGTGTGAGCATCTACCCGGATCCGAACCCCGCTCTCGACCGCAGCTACTGGCTTTTCCGCGATACGGGCGGCAACAACTACCTCGAGGGAGAGTTCGACGTGTCGCAGAACCCGATCACGCCGCCTGGCATTGCGGTGCGCGGCCTCGCGACCTACGACATCTCCTCATTTGTGGGGAACCTGGCCAAGAGGGTACTGTACTATTTCAATCCCGTGACTGCCAGGAGTTATGTGAGCGTGTGGAATTCGCCCGCGAGCCCCGGGGTTTGGAGCAACTGGGTCTGGATCGACGCCGTACCCACGAACGGGCAGCTCACCGGGGTCGATCACCGAATCGATGCACTTCTCACAACAGGCGAATTGTTCTCTACAGAGGGCAACATCGGGCGCGTATTTGATCCCACGACACCGACTGGAAGTCTCGAAGCGACATTCCCGCTCAGCGACGTGCGGTTCATCGGCGAGGTCTACATCGGCGGAACGCCGACCATTCTCTTTTCGCAGGCACTCTGGTTTGGGAACCAGGTGACCTTCAACGTGTACTCAATCCCCACATCGCAGCTGAAGACGCTGGGACAGTAGCGGCGCTTACTTCATCGCGGAGCTCAATATCTGCAGGTTCTTGAGAAACGCCTTTAAGGCCGGATCCTTGTCCGCGTCCCTCAGCTGAGCATCGATGAAACCCTTCCTCTGGTCGGCGCTGGTCTGCCGGCTCAGCCGCAGGACGACCCCCATTGCCTGCTGGAGAGCATCCTGCCTGCCTTCGTCCTTTCCCTGGGCGAGGCTGTCCGTGATGAACCGATCGTCGTACTGATGGATCCGGTCAAGGATCCCGCGGAAGACGCCGTTCAGCGAGCCGAGGAACTGGTCCCTGAGGCCGATGGTCCGCATCCTGCCCTTCTCCTCGCCCTGGCTTCGGATGATGGAATCTTCCTGGTCGATGTAGCTCCTGTAGCTGGTCACCAGCGAGTCGAGATTGCTCAATCGTCGGGCATCCTCCGCGGACACCGCGGCTCCGGAAGCGGCGGGCGGACGTGCGGCAGCGGTCTGCGGAGATGCCTTGAGGCGTTCATTCTCCGCGCTGAGGGCGTCGATCTGTTTCTGAAGTGCCTGCGCATTGTTCTGCGCCTGCTGAAGCCGGGCCGAAATATCTCCCGAGGCGCCCTGCGCGCCGGAGAGACCACCGAATCCTTTGTTGACGGCATTCATGACCACGTCAGTCGAGGTGCTCGCGGGATCTCCGCTCATCCCGACGAGATTCATCAGGCTCTTCTTGATGCCCGTGATCTCGGTCGTCCTGTCGGAGATATCTTTCCGCACCGACGCGAGCTGCGCGTTGAGGGCCGCCACCTGGTCGGACCGACCTTTGAGGTCCGAGGATGTCTGGGCGCTGAGAGCTGCGACGCTGTCGTTGATCCCCTTCACCGATGGGCCGGCCTGGGCGCTCTGGGGATAGCTCTGGAGGACCGCGAGGTACTGCCCCGCGGCATCCGCGTACCTGTGCTGCTGGAGCAATACATTCGCCTGGGCGAGCGCGGGCGCGGCAGCCTGGGTCTGGTCCGCCTGCGCCTTCTGCCCGGAGAGCGCCACCGCTCCGGCGCCGATGTTGGACAGGGTCGCCGCGAGACGTGCGGAGCTTTCCGGCAGGTAGCCCAGGGCATCGCGATAGGCGACGAGCATGTCGGTGTAGCGCCCCGCGGCGAATGCGCTTTCCGCACGCGCGAGACCCGCATGCAGCGCATCCTGCCGCGCAGCCTCGGAGTTCCGCGCCTTGACGGTGAAATACGCATAGGTCTTCCCGATCTCGGGAATCGCCGCAAGCGCCTGCCCGTAGGCTGCTTCCGCGTCGCCGACCCTGCCGGCGCGAAGGAGGCCGTCCGCACCGGACACCAGAGTGCGCACCTGGGTGATCCTGTTCGCGGCGTCGACCAGGGACGCGGTGTCCACCTTTCCCTTGTCGATCTCGCCCTGCACGAGGGTCGTGAGCGAATCGACGATGAAGAGGTCCACGGGCCGCCGCCGGGCAATGCCGGGCAGAACCGCCACGTCGGATGAGTTGACGTAACTGCTGATCGCCTGCAGGCTCGTGAGGGCCTTGGGATAGTTCTTCGCCGCGATGTCGGTCTGCGCAACCGAATACAGCCCGACCAGCTGCTGGGAGACCAGATCCTCCTGCTGCTTCTGGGAGGTGAGCGCGGCCAGCTGCTGCTGGGTCTGCGCCTGCGCGCTCTGCAGCTCCTGCGTTCTCTGGGCGAGCTGCGCCTGCAGGTTCGCCTCCCGCTGACGGGAATCCGAAAGGACCCGCTGCCGATCGGCGTTGGCCTTTGCGAGGTCGGCGTTGAACTGGGACCGCAAGTCCTGCAGCGCCGATTCGGATTTCTTCCTGTCGGCATCCGCCTGGGTCCTGAAGGCCGCAAGCTGCGCGTTGAACGCAGAGTTCTTCTGCGCCTCCAGATCGGCGAGCCTCTTCTGGATGTCCTGGTCGGAGAGGCCCTGCTTCTGCAGACGCGCCCTCTCCGCATCCAGCTCGGCCGTCATGGATGCGCGCAGCTGGCTTTCCCGGGCCTGGACTTTTGCGTCCATGTTCGCCTGCAGGTCCTGCCTCTGCTTGTCGATCTCGGCGAGCCGGCCCTGGATCTGGTCGATCTGCTGGTTTTTCTCCTGCAGCCGCGCCTCGGACTCCTTCTTCACTTCCGCCAGCAGCTTCCCTTCAGCCGTGATGCCGGTCGTGTCCTGCCGGGCAGCCTGGGATTCACCACGCTGGAAGAGGAGGTACAGCACTGCCAATCCGGCGGCCAGTGCAACGATGGCTCCGATGTTGACCAGAATGGGAAAAAGGACCCCCTGCTTGGCCGCCTTCACGGCGAACATCTCGGGGCTCACCTTCATCCTGCTCCTCGAGGCGACCTTCTCGATCTCCTGCCGGATCTCCTTCTGTTCCTCCCGCGTGATGCCGGAGTCAGGGTCGAACGCAAACTCCTCCCCACCGTCGTTGCCGAGGCCGAGGGTGTGCCTGAGCTTGCGCGCCTTGTCGAGGAGTCCGAGCATGCCTGAATCTCCTTCTCAGAATATCGTCATTTGTGGGTCATTACTTCCACGCCGTCCCAGTCGGCAGGCGGGGGGTTTCTGCCGTAGTTCCTGCACCGCTCGAGAAGCATGGTCGCGACGTTGTCCCCTGGCATCGCCTTCAGCGCGTCGTCGAAATACGCGGCGGCCCTTGTAAAGTTCCTTCCGTAGTATTCTGCCATGCCCCTGTTGTGCAGGCCCCAGCCATCGACCTCGGCCGGCGAAAGATGGCGCCGTGCCGTGTAGATCTTCACGCCTTTCGTGCGGCCCTTGACCGCCACGGAGTCCAGGAGCCGGCAGAGGAATTCGTCTTTCACGGAGTCGTGGAGGCTCTCTGAAAAGAGAAGGTCCTGCTTGTAGACCCTCGTGAGCCCGCTCAGTCGCGAGGCGAGGTTCACCGGGTCCCCGATGACGGTGTAGTTCATCTTGTCCTCGGTGCCGATGGTCCCCACTGTCACCCGCCCCCGGTTGATGCCGACGCTCACCTTGAACGCCGCCTTGCCGGCCGCCGCCCGCAGTGCGTTGAACTCGCGCAGCGACTCGGTCATGCCCATCCCCGCCTTCACAGAGCGCAGCGCATCGTCCTCGTGGTGCACGGGCGCACCGAAGAAGGCCATGACGGCATCCGTGATGTACTTGTCGACCATGCCATCGCTTTCGAGAATGGTGTCCACCATTGCCCGGAAATAGGGTTCCAGGGACTCGACAAGATCGTAGGGTGCGATACGGGAGACTTCGGAGAAGTTGATGATGTGGGAGAACAGGATGCAGATGTCCCCCTGAATGGGAAGCACCTTTCCCTGGTTTCTCATCACCTGGTTGATCACCTCGGCCGGGACGTACTGCTGGAAGATCTCCTTGATCTTCCTTTCCCGGGTCCTGGCCACGGCGGCCTTCAGCGCGAAGCTCTTGATCTCCCTGTACGCCTGCTCCAGCCCGTTCACCATGAGGTTGAAGGTCTGGGCCAGCTGCCCGATCTCGTCGTGGTACTCCACCACCACCCGTTTGGACAGGTCGTTGGTGGAGATGATCTCCTTCATCGTGCCCACCATCCGCGTCAACGGCC
>JBEKXR010000390.1:0-4259 GCA_049511935.1 Spirochaetia bacterium
CTTGGTTGGACAGCCCGTACACCCCGCCGAAGAACGTGATGTTCTCATCCACGGTCAGGTCGTCGTAGAGGGAGAAGCGCTGCGACATGTACCCGATGCGCCGCTTCACCGCCTCGGGGTTACGGTTGATGTCGACGCCTCCCACTTCCGCCGTGCCGGAGCTGGAGGCAAGAAGCCCGCAGAGCATGCGGATGGTGGTCGACTTGCCCGCGCCGTTCGCCCCCAGGAGTCCGAAGATGCTTCCCGCCGCGACCTCGAAGGACACCGAGTCCACCGCGGTGAATGAGCCGAAGCGCTTGGTGAGTTGCATGGTGCGGATGGCGGGCGGGCTTTCGCCGTCCAGCCCCGTGGCGCCGCTCAATTTCCCACCGCCTTGTCCAGCGCCGCCTTCGCGACAAGGCAGTCAAACAGGGCACCGTCCTCCCGCAGGCGGGCGCGGACCACGAGTGTCTGCGCGTCCAGGCTCTCCGAAGACAGGGCGATGTCCTGGCGGTAGCGTTCCTGCGTGACCCTGTCGTTCTCTTCGGCCTGTGCGGTTTCCTGGTGCAGCAGAGCCAGCCGCCCCGCGGCTTCACGGAGGCTCAGGTATGCGCGGATGACCTCTTCTGCCACGGCGTCAGCGATCTTTCGCGAGCTCTCGCGGGCCTGGCTGAGCTTGTTGCTCGCCTGTTCCTCCTGGGCCAGGACCTGCGGATAACGGCCCAGGTCGATCGAGGCGAGCATCCCGATGGACCAGGTCGGGGTGAATTGGTCGGACTGGGGGAACACCCTCTGGTTGGGGTCTGCCACGGTGTAGTCGCCGGTGAGGAAAACGCTCGGGAAGAGTCCCGACCGCGCAACTTCCACTGAAGCTTCCTGCGCGGTCACCCGCGAGCGGGCGGCCTGGATCTCCGGCCGCTTTGCCATGGCGCGGGCCACCAGGTCCGCCACGCTTTCCCGCGGAGGCTCGACGCTCTGCGAGGGAGTGTCCGGGATGTCCAGGGCGGCATCCCAGGGGAGCCCGATGAGAAGCGCCAAGCGGACACGGGCAATATCGCGCACGCTCTCCGCGCTGGACTGATCGATTCTTGAATCCTCCAGCCTTATCTGCGCCTGGAGGACGTCGTTGTTCGTCGCCATTCCCTGGTCCAGGAGCTTCCTCGCGTCGCCGAGATGCGACTCGGCCTGGGCCACGCCCTGGTCGGTGGCCTGGCGCTGCGTCTTTGCCCGGGCGAGGCTCCAGTATGCCTGCGTGATGGAGTATCGCAGATCCAGCCGGCTGCTCCCTAAGTCTCCCCTGCTTGAGTCCCTCAGCGCCTCTGCCTGCCGGATGGAGGCCGCAATGCGCTTTCCCGTGAACAGCGGCTGCTGGAGGGCAATCCGGACACTCGTGCTGTTGTCGAGAGGCGGCGGAAAGGTGATCGTCACTGGTACGGGAGGACCTCCCAGGGAGACATTTGAAGTCATGCTGCCGGCCGCCACATCAGACAGCCTCGAATACCCTCCCTGGAGAGACACGGTCGGGAAGTACTGCCCCTGGATCTCGCGAATTCGAGCGTCGGCTATCCTCGTTTCCAACTCATCCGATCGCAGCCCGGCGTCATAGGCAAAGCCCAGGCGGATGCATTCCTCCAGATCCACCACGCGCGCGTCGTCTGCCGCCGCGCTGAAGGAGGGGCCGGCGCACAGGGCAATCGCCAGGACGGCGAAGATGCTAGCTCTCATGAGGCGCCTCGCTTTCGCTTCGGATCAGGGAAATGAATGCATTCTCCAGGCTCGCTGGAATGACCCTCAGGGACATGACGTGTATGCCTGCCGCCGCAAGTGACTGCCGTGCGGACTGCGGGCCGGCCTCGGCGTCGCGGGCAACGGCGTTCAGCCGGTCGCCAAAGAGCTGAACCTCGCTGAGCTGGCCGGTCTGCCGCAGCACTGCGCTCGCTCGCCGGATGTCCTCGCACACGATCTCCAGCACCGCCCCCTTCATTCCCGCCTTGATGCGGGCGGGATGCTCGGCGGCCATGAGCCGGCCGGCGTTCATCAGCCCGACCCGACTGGCCCTCTCCGCCTCGTCCAGGTAGGGGGTGGACATCACGATGGTGATGCCCTCGCGCAGGAGCTGGGAGAGAATGATCCAGAACTCCCGGCGCGAGACGGGATCAACGCCCGTGGTGGGTTCGTCCAGGAATATGATGCGCGGGCGATGCACCAGGGTGCAGGCAAGGGCGAGCTTTTGCTTCATTCCGCCGGACAGTCGTTCGGCCTGGCGGCCTCGGAAAGGAAGGAGCCGGGTGAATGAGAGGAGCTCCTGGCGGCGATCCTGGAAATCCCGCACCCCGTGGATCCGGGCAAAGAACTCGATGTTCTCGTCCACCGTGAGGTCTCCATAGAGGCTGAAACGCTGGGAGAGGTACCCGACTTGTTCCTTGACCCACGGAAGGTCCTTTCTCAGGCTGCGTCCGAAGATCCGCACCTCGCCCGCGCTCGGCGTGAGGATCCCGCACATGAGACGTATGGTCGTTGTTTTTCCGGCCCCGTCCGGTCCGACCAGGGCGAACATTTCGTTTGCCTCGATGCGCAGGTCCAGTGCCCGTACCGCCTCTACGGCGCCGTAGCTGCGGGAAAGACCCGAGGTCTCGATGGCGGGGCCCGGGTCGCTTCCCGAGGTGGCGTTGGTCACGGCTTCCGCCCTCCGATCCTGTCGAATGCCGCGTCTGCCGGCATGCCCGGCTTGAAAATTCCTTCGGGATTGGGGATCTCGATTTTCACGGCATACACGAGCTTCACGCGCTCGTCCTTCGTTTGGATGTCGCGGGGGGTGAACTCCGCAACAGGTGAGATGTAGGTGACCGCGCCGGTGTAGACGGCTCCGGGACTGGAGTCGATGGATATCCGCGCCTTCTCCCCGAGGCGAATGTTCCCCAGGTCTGTCTCGGGCACGTAGATAGTCAGCTTCACCGTGTCCAGGTCCGTGATCACGAACAGCCCGGATCCCGGCGCGGCAAGCTCTCCCTCTTCCACCAATTTCTCCGTGACTGTCCCGTCCGTGGGGGCATGTACCGTGCAATCCTGGATGGTCTTTTCCAGCAGCCGCACGGAGTACACCTCCTGGTCCAGCCGGGCCAGGGCAGCCTTCACCTCTTCGGGCCGGGCGAAGTTCTGCAGCTTCTTCAGCGCCTGCTCGGCTGCGTTGGCCTGCGCCCTGGCCGTTGTGTAACGTGTCTCCGCGTCATCGCGCTGCTTCTTCGTTGCGGCGGCAACCTTGAAGAGGCTCTCCATGCGCTGGAAGTCCTCCTGGGCATTGCGCAGGGTGTCGGTGGCCTCGTTGAGCGCCTCCCTGGCCTGGGCGAGATCCTCTCCCCGTGCGCCGTTGGTCAGCAGGTCGAGCTGCGCCTGGGCAAGATCCACGCCGCTTTTCTCCTGGCCCAGCTGGATGTCCAGGTTGGCATGGTCGATCACGGCAAGGATGTCTCCACGCTTCACGCGCGAGCCCTCGTCCGCACCGAGGTGGAGTATCTCTCCTGATGACTTGGAGGAGACCTGGACGCTCGTCGCCTCGATGGTTCCCGAGGCCTCGATGGCATCGGTTGCCTTGGCGCATGCGGCCAGCGCGATGCACGCGCATGCGGCAACCAGGACCTGCTTCATGGTTTCCCCTCCTGGGTGAAGAACTGGCGGCGCCCTTTCTCGCTCAGGACCCCGACAAAGAGAATGCGGATGAAGGCGTCAAAAAGCGCAGCAGGCGGGAACGGAAGTTTGACCAACTGGGCAGGTGTCATGATGGAGCTCACCGCGTTCACGAAGAGCAGGGGCACCAGCCGGCCGTCTATGTCGTTGCGGATGAAACCTTCCTTCATTCCCGCTTCCAAAAGCTTGGTGACGATGCTGAACACGCGCTCCCTGCGGAACTTGTCGATCAG
Organism: Spirochaetia bacterium; assembly: GCA_049511935.1. Lineage (GTDB taxonomy): Bacteria > Spirochaetota > Spirochaetia > SZUA-6 > Fen-1364 > Fen-1364. Next base: position 3,897 of record JBEKXR010000390.1, read on the forward strand.
TTCCCAGAGCTCCGGCTTGTTGTAATAGATGTCCCTGATGAGGTTCTCGCCGAGCTCCGCGATCTGTCGTGAGACGGTGCCGAAGATCCCCTTCAATCGCTTGATGAAGGGAAGATCCGGGTCCGTGCCGATCCTGGCCACTTCAGCCGCGACCTCCGCGATCCTCTCCTCGATGGCAGCGTAGAGGAGGGCGTCCTTGTTCGGGAAAAACCTGTAGAGCGTCTTCTTGCTGATTCCCTGAAGAGAGGCGATATCATTCATGGACAGCGCGCTGACTCCCCGTGCCATGAAGAGCGTCCTCGAACGATCGATGATTTGCTTGCGCTTTTCAGCGTCAGGAACCCTTTGTCCCATATCTCTCCA
>JBEKXR010000391.1:0-4258 GCA_049511935.1 Spirochaetia bacterium
AGGAAGGCCACCACAGGGTCTGGAGAGAAGCCTATCGCTATCGCCGGATCATCGGACGGCTGGCTCGCAGCCGGTGCTTCCTGTCCTACTCCCCCCTGGCAAGTCTCGGCTACCGAAAGTACGGCCTCGCGCTGCCTCGCTTTGGCACGGAGGTGATGGAAAGGGACAATCTCCTGGATATTCGGGAAGGAACAGGAGGCACCAGGTGAAGAACTCCTCCCTGTTTCATCGCCGCATTGTGTATGCCGTTGACTACTGCCTGCCCTTTCCCCTGACGGTGCTGATGTTGTGGCTCTGGTGGGCGCGCACAGGCAGCGCTGCTTTCGCGGCATACACGATCGCCGCGGGCCTGCTCTTCGGGTACCTGGTCCCGGGAATAGGCACCAACCTCCTGGGACTGTGGAGGTTTTCCGGTCCCTGGATGGTGGGCAGCTATTATCTCCATCATGGGTTTCTCTACGCCCCTTATCTTTCCCTGGTCCTGTACGCCTGTTTCGGCGTTTGGGACACGCTGACCGTTGGCCAGGCAGTCACTTTGATTCTGTGCACAGGGCTTGTCCAAGGTCTGGTTTCAAGCCTCCACGATATCTGCGGAATAAGGGCCGGAATGATCCAGGTCTTCAATTCGAGGTCAGCTTCCGGAGCTTCGGCGGAAGAGATCGTCATGGGCTGGGGTCCGCTGGGGTTCGGCCTTTTCGGGGCCGTCTATGCCTTGTTCGGCGTTCTCGCGTACCGGTTCTACGTTTCGGAAGGCGCAGGCGGGTGGCTGTCCGTGGCCGCCTGGGCGTGCGGTTGCGCCGGGGCCATGGGGCTCACCGGAATTCCTTACGTAATCAAAGAAAGAAGGTTCATCGGCGCCGGTTGTGCCGGGAACATGAGGAGGCGGCCATGAACGTGCTGATCGCCGTGGAGGGAACCGAAGGAGACATCCGTCCTCCTCTGGCGGTGGCAGGGGAACTTGCGCATCGGGGGCATCTAGTTCGGGCCTGCGTTCCCGAAGACTACGTGCCGTACTACCGTGATCTGGGGATCGGGGCCCAGCCCATGGGCATCACGACAGGAGATTTCTTCAGGCGATGCGGGGACAGTCTTGGAAAACCTCTGCAGTACTTGCGGACGATCCGGCGGATTTTTGCCCCCTACCTGGAGCAACAATTCGACACGCTGCTGGCCCACGCCGATTGGGCAGATGTGATCCTCGCCGCAGGGTTCATTTTCGCCGCAGGTACCGTGGCCGAAAAGAGCCGCCGCCCGATGGCCCACATTGTCCACGCGCCCGTCTACTTGGGCTCTTCAACGATTCCTCCCGCCTGCATCCGCTTCTTCGGCCTGCCAAGGTTCGTCAACAAGGGCCTTTGGAATGCATTCCAGCGGTGGATGGACCGGATAGTCCTGGAACAGATCAATCGACGGCGTTCGTCACTGGGGCTGCGTGCCCTGGCCTCGACCAAGGAACATCTCCTGGCACCCATGGTGTTGGCAATGGACCGAGAGCTGGCGCCAATGCCCAGCGACAGCCGGCTGCGTGGATTTGTCCAAACCTCCTATCCCTGGATCGACGACCTTCGCGGACTGCCGCCTCGACTCGAACGCTTCCTTGAAGAAGGTCCTCCGCCCGTTTTCTTCACGTTCGGCAGTGTGCCGGATGCTCAACGTGTGCGCACAATGGAAATGCTCAGTCGGACAGCGGAGCGAATCGGCTGCCGGATGGTGATTCAGCAGCCCTCAAAGGAGGACTGCCCGGATCTGGGACCGAGGCTTCTGGCGATTCATCACCTGTCCCATGCAACGGCCTTTCCAAGGATGGCAGCCGTGGTACACCACGGCGGGGGCGGGACGTTTCACAGCGCCGCACGAGCGGGTGTGCCCCAAGTCACGGTGCCATACTTCTTCGACCAATACTACTCGGCTCACCGTATTGTCGTCCTGGGCCTGGGTCCCAAACCAATACTCCGTCGAAAATTGACAGCGAATCGGCTGGAGAAGGCGGTTCGCAGGGTTCTGGAAGACCCCGGTTACCGGATCCGATCTCGGAAGATGGCCGAGATGCTGAAAAGCCGAAACGGGGCTGCCGATGTCGCCGACCTGCTGGAAGCCCTCGTGCAAGGGAAGATCGGCGTGAAAGCTCCATGATCGACCCATGAGGTCATCCGCGGAAGAAGCCGTCGCATGCGCATCGCCATCATAGGCGCCGGATTGACAGGATGCACAGCCGCCCGGCTGCTGGCAGACCGCGGGCATCTGGTCACCATGTTCGAGGAGCAGCCTCGTATCGGAGGGCTGTGCGCGACAGGGCGCCTCGGAACGGTTGACTACTGCCTGTATGGGTCGCATGTCGTGCATACCGACGATGCGGCCGTCAAGGACTTCTTCCTGCGCTTCGCGCAATTCAACGGTTACATGCACTTCAAAGCGACGTTCGTGAACGGGAAGTACCTTCCCTATCCCGTCAGCTACGAGACGATCGACCAACTCCCCCAGAAAGATCGCATCCTCTGCGAGCTTTCCGGACGTCCGCGGGACCTCGACACCGGCAATTTCGAGACGTGCCTGATCTCGATGATGGGTCGGACACTGTACGAAATGTTCATCAGGAACTATACCATGAAGCTCTGGGGCGTAGATCCGAGACTGCTCGATGCCGACTGGGCGCCGCGGCGGATCGAGATCCGCGCCGACAACAGCGCAAGCTACTTCGGCAGCGAGTGGCAAGGGCTTCCCGTCGGCGGGTTCAGCCCGATGTTCCAGCGCATGATCGGGGGGATTCCGGTCCAACTCAACTGCGCAATTGCTTCGCTGCAGGAGGCAGTGGAGTTGAGCGCCGATCTGGTCATCTCCACGATTCCCCTCGATCGTCTTCTGTCCTATCGGCACGGTCGGCTGGTCTACCGCGGCATCCGCCAGGAGGTGACCCTGGAAGACTCCTGGCCTGACGATCGCTTCGGAGACATCAACTTCCCGAATGACCAGGCCTACATCCGCAAGACCAACTTCACGCTCTGCAGCAAGGCGTCACGCGCGCAGGGCCTGGTGATGGGATACGAGTTTCCCGTTGCCGAGGGGACGATGTACCCGGTGCTCAATGCGGCCAACAAGGCGCGACTGCGGCTCTACCTCGACGACCTCGTCAAGCAGGAACGAATCGTGAGCATCGGCCGGCTGGGGCTCTTCAAGTACTACGACATGGACGAAATCGTCGCGTGGTGCATTCGCAACTGCGAGGCACTGGAGTCTTTCGCCGGGCAGACCGAAGTCTGGCGGAGGGAGTTCTACCAGGGAGCGTGACCATGGTGCGATTCCGCGTTGACCTGTCACGGCCATTCCCGACGATCTGCGGTGGGCACGGGCAGGGGGATGCTCCGTGTTGATCGATGGACGCGGCCGCGCTGCTGGAGCGCTATCGCCGTGCGGGACTCTCGTTCGCCAGCCTCAACGGCACGCTCATTATCATCATTCACGATCCGAACCACGGCACATGTCACATCGTGCGCGACCGAATCGGTGAATGCTGCGCATACTACATCGGGAGCCGTGTGTTCAACTATGTGCGGGATGCCGGCGCGCCCCTCTCGTGGCGCGGTACCCTGACCGGACCCGAGTGCACGTCCTGGAACGAGGTCTCCCAGGTTCCGCCGGCGCACATCCTCACGATCGACCTCGGCACCGGCGAACATCGTCTTGCGCGGTACTGGAATCCGTTACGGGCACGTTCAGATGGCGGGCCATGGCCCGAACGAATGGTAGGTTGTTATGATGACCGTCGGCGCCGGGAGGTTTGCCGATGGAGCTGCGCGTTGCGATGAGCGGGAGATGGTCGTATGCTGCTCTCCACCCCAACCCGGGAAAGCAGAAGGGGAGAGGGCAGGAGATGGCCTGTCATTCGGATGTGGCGCTGAGCGACCACGGTGATAGGTTTGGTCAGGCCACCTCCCGCGTTTGTACCATCAACATGTGTGCCCCTGTGGGACCACGAATAGTGGAATGGACGCAACGCACAACCACCAAGATATCCTATCCTCTTCGCTCTCCCATGGCAATGAGGAAGAGGAGGAGAGAATGATCGAGAGGGTACATGGGATCGACCGGCACAAGCAGTTCTCGACGATCAGCCTGCTGAATCGTCAGGGGGAGGAGGTGCATTTCGAGGGCGCCTGCCGGGAGTTTGGAAAGTACGTGGAGGGTCTGGGACCATCGGACGCGGTGGTCCTGGAAGCCTCGACGGGGTCCTTCTGGTGGGCGGATCAGATTGAGGCGAAGG
>JBEKXR010000392.1:0-4256 GCA_049511935.1 Spirochaetia bacterium
AAGAATGTCCTCCTGTCCCTGCGGATGAGCGCCCACGATTTCACAGTGATCCTTTCCGGCAAGAAGAGCAGGAAGGTCCACGGCCTGTACAAGCCGGACAGCCGGGAAATCATCATTCACAACAAGAACTTTACAAACGACAACGAGCTCATGTACACCGCCATCCACGAGTATGCGCATCACCTCCAGTTCACGACCTCGGCCACGCCCATCTCGGTGCGCACGCACACCACGGCATTCTGGAACCTGCTCCACACCCTTCTCTTCGAGGCGGAGGAGAAGGGCATCTACACCAACCCTTTCGAGAGCATCGAGGAGTTCCGCTCCCTCACCCGGCAGATCCGCAGCAGGTTCCTCGAGGGGAGCGGCACGCTCATGAAGGAGCTCGGGAAGCTTCTTGTCGAGGCGCACGAGCTCTGCGAGAAGCACGGGACCAGCTACTCCGACTACCTCGACCGGGTGCTCGCCCTTCCGAGGACGAGTGCGAACGTCATCGTGAAGGCGCATACGCTGGACCTGGACCCCCGGGTCGGCTTCGAGAACATGCGAAGCCTCGTCTCCATCCGTGACGAGGGTGTGCGCGGACGGGCCCAGGAGGAGCTCCGCGCCGGGCACAGCCCGGACATGGTGAAGGCGAAATATGGCGGCGGGGCAGCCCCGAAGAACCCGCGTGACGCGCTCCAGGCCGAGCACGAGCGCATTGAAAGGATCATCGAGCGCATGAAGAAGCGGTTGAAGGAGATTGAAAAACGCCTCACCGAGCTCGAGAAGGAGTGATCATTCATGGATGTGTTCGAGGCGATTGCCGCGCGGAAGAGCGTCCGCGCCTTCGTCGACCGGCCGGTGGAGGAGGACGTGCTGACCAGGATCCTCGAAGCGGCGCGCTCCGCCCCCTCGGCGCGCAACGGGCAGGAATGGCGGTTCGTAGTGCTACGGGACAGGGCCATGAGGGAAAGGATCGCAATGGGAGCGGCCCGGCAGCCGTTCATCGGCACCGCGGGTGTTCTCCTTGCCTGCTGCGCGCAGACCGACGGCAGGATCATGCGCTGCGGGCAGGCGGCGTACCCGATCGACGTGGCCATCGCCATGGACCATCTCACCCTGGCCGCGACGGCACTGGGGCTGGGCACCTGCTGGATCGGCTCATTCGACGAGGCCCTGGTGAAGCAGATGCTCGGCATCCCCCCCGAGGTGCGGGTGGTCCAGCTCATGCCGCTGGGATACCCGGTGGACCCGGCCCCGGTCGCCAAGGGAAGGCTCCGGCTGGATGACATCGTCCGCCGGGAACACTGGTAAAGGCGGACGGCGGATGCCGAAGCTGGAGATCAGCAAGGTTCACGACGCGTATGAAAGGCCCGGCGAATGTCCCCTCTGTGTCCTGGAAGAGGACGCGGAGAAGACCTCCCTCAGGTCGTTCCAGCATTCACGCGTGATGGAACCGAACGTGCGGGTGCAGACGAACAGGCAGGGATTCTGTCCCGGCCACTTCAGGAAGCTGTACGAGGGGGAAAACAGGCTCGGGCTCAGCCTGGTCGTGCACACGCACCTCCAGCACTTGCTCCCGGAGCTCCGCGCTACCCTCGACGCCGTCGCGCGCGCGGCCGAGGGCCGGAGCGTGAAAGACCGCGTCGCCGCCGCGTCCGCACCCCTTGTCGGCCTTCGCGGCTCGTGCTTCATCTGCGGGCTTCTTCGGGCAGACAGCGAACGGTACGTCCTGACCATTCTCTACCTGTGGAGCCGGGATCCCGATTTCCCCGCGGTGTTTCGCACATCAAGGGGATTCTGCATTCCGCACTTTGTGACGGTTCTCGACCAGGCATCGAAATCGATGCGGGCAGATCGTTTCGGGCGCTGGCTCGCCGAGGCGATACCCCTGATGAAGGAAAGCCTCGAAGGGCTGGAAAAGGAGCTGCACGCCTTCTCCCAGCTCCACCAGGCGGGGAACGCAAGCCTCGGCACGGACGTCGAAAGATCGGCGCTCGCACGGACCCTGCAGAAGCTCGCCGGCGGGCGGTTCGGAGCGCGCTGAGGACCCGGACCTCAGCCGGTGGAGCTGCCGGGATTCGACGCCCGCAGCTGTCTCACGATTGTCTCGAAATCCGCCGTGAGCGGAGCCTCGACCGTGACCCGTGCACCGGTGACCGGATGCGTGAAGCTCGCCCACCGCGCGTGGAGGAAGTGTCGGGGGGGGAGGGGACCGGGCAAAGGGGCGAGGCCTTCGGAAGGTCCCGCGGTCTCCTGCGCGGCCAGGAACAGAGCCTCGTCCTTGTACAGGAGATCTCCACGCACCGGGTGGCCGATCGCTGCCAGATGAACGCGTATCTGGTGCTGGCGCCCGGTGAGCGGTATGACGCGGACCAGTGTATGTCCAGGGAGCCGCTCGATGACCGCGTATCTCGTCGCCGATTTCCTGCCGTCGCTCCGACACGCCATCTTCACGCGCACCGCGCTCGTCGTGTCCGTCCCGATCGGAAGCTCGATCAGTCCCTCCTCGTCGCGGAGCGTCCCTTCGACCAGGGCGATGTATTCGCGGGTGATGAGCCTTTGCTCGACTAGGGCCTGCATCGCCTTGTGCACGGCGCGCGTCGTGGCCAGGATCACGATTCCGCTCGTGAAGACGTCGAGTCGGTTCACGAGCGTCGGGTAGAAGGTCATGTCTCCGCGCTCGAGGCTCTCCTGGATGATCTTCCCGTACCTCAGCCGCGCGTACTGCACCACCGTGCCCGCCTGGCGCTTTCCCATTGGGTGTGAGGCCACGCCCGCCGGTTTGTTCACGGCGAGGAGATGGCCGTCCTCGTAGAGGATCTCGAGGTCCGGAACAGGGCCTCGTTCCGGCAGGCCGCGCCATGAAAGGCTGATCTCGTCCCCGACGCGCAGGCGCGTTGCCGTGGAATAGCGCCGGCCGTTGAGGAGAGATTCCCCCATCTGGAACTTCTGCCGGATGCGCGTCCGCGAGAGGTACGGGAGCTCACGGGAGAGGAAGACGTCGGCGCGGAGCCCGGCCCGTGATGCGGGCACCAGCAGAACAGAGGGACAATGGTGAAAGCACACCGGCGTGCCTTCTTGCCCATGGTCATGTTCCATGCTTGAATGAACGGCTCAAGGGATCGGGGTGGGGATACTGCTGGCGGGGCTGTCGGCCCTCATGTATGGAGCGGGGGATTTCTGCGGCGGCCTGGCCGCCCGGAAGATGCCCGTCTTCACGGTCCTCCTGTTTTCCCAGCTCGTGGGGCTCCTCATCGCCATCGGCGCTGCGCTGGCATTCCGCCAGCCTCTGCCGGACCTGCCGAACCTCTTCTGGGGCGCCGCGGCCGGAGTCTGCGGCGCCGCGGGACTTGCCGCGCTGTACCGGGCGCTTGCGGCGACGCTCGTCGCGGTCGCGTCCCCCGTCGCGGCGGTAACGGGTGCCGCCATCCCGGTGATCCTGGGCATTGTCATCGGCGAGCGTCCCAGCGATCTCGCCTGGGCGGGAATTGCCCTGGCCGTCCCCGCGATCGTCCTGCTCGCTGCCGGGCCGGCGGAGCATGCCCGGAAAGGGTTCGCCCGGCGCGCTGCCGTGCTGGGCGCGGCCGCGGGGATCGGGTTCGGCCTCTTTTTCTTTTCGATCTCCCGGACCTCCTCCGCGTCCGGCCTGTGGCCTCTCGCGGCCGCCCGGCTCTCCACGATTTCTCTCGTCGTGCTCTTCGCAGCCCTGACACGCCGCACGCTGCGGCCCGTACGGGAGGGAGTCTGGATCGTCCTTCTCTCCGGCGCGCTGGACATGGGGGCCAACATCGCCTTCCTCCTGGCCAGCCGAATCGGTCTGCTCTCGATCACGGCCGTTGTCACCTCGTTATACCCGGGTCCGACAGTTCTCCTCGCGGTGCTCGTCTTCCGTGAGCGGCTGACCGTGCCGCGAGTGCTGGGCCTCGCACTCGCGCTGGCCGGGGTGGCCTGTATCTCCGTCTGACCCTGAACCAAGGGTACTGCAACAGCACGCAATGAAAAAAGCCTCCCCCGGCGGCGGTCCGCGGGGAAGGCTCTGGCTTTCACGTTCGGAGATGGGGAAGGACGCCTACCTCAGGAGCTGGAGCACCGACTGTGTCTTGGTGTTGGCCTGGGCGAGCATGGCCGTGGCCGACTGCGTGAGGATGGCGTTCTTGGTGTAGTCCACCATCTCGGTGGCCATGTCGGCATCCCGGATCCGCGACTCTGCCGCCTGCAGGTTCTCCGCCCCGATGTCCAGGCCCTTCACCGCGTACTCCAGGCGGTTCTGG
>JBEKXR010000393.1:0-4571 GCA_049511935.1 Spirochaetia bacterium
CCCCGCTGGTATTCATGTTCAACCCTCATGCTTTGGCGCCCCTGAGCCGGCTGTGTAGGATGAATGCGGAGGCGTGCCTGGATGCTGGTCTTCTCGTCGGAACAGATCACGTATTCATCCGCTCCCAAGGCCTCTCCACGCCATAGTCCCTGGTACAGATCCAGCACTTCTCCCGCTTTCCCCTCAAACTCCGGGTCCCGCGGATAAATCCAACTCCGATGCTGCCATGGCTTTATCGCATCCTCATCCAGCCAGCGCCACACGGTTGCGTCGCTGATCTGGGCAACGATCCCCCTGCGCATCGCCTCCGCGGCTATCTCGCGACAACTGAACCGGGACAAGGGGATGCCCCTTTCATACGGAAGCTCGCAGGCAAGTGCCTTCACCTGCACGACTACCTCAGGGGGGAAAACCGGACGGCCGTCCGGGTCTCTGGGTCTCTCTCGATCCTCCAACCCTCCCATCCGTTCGAAGTAGAACCGTTTCCGCCATTTGGAGACGATCTGGCGCGGCAAATCCAGTCTCTGCCCGATTGTCTCGTTGTCCAATCCTTCCGCCGCCAGAAGGAGTACCTTCGCTCGCACAACAACGTTGTAAGGGGCAGTGTACTTGCGGGAGAGCCTCTCCAGATACGCCTTCTCCCCTGCGGAAAGCACGATGGAATACGGGCTTTCGCGTGGCATATTCCCCTCCCAGAAGAAAATGCTACGCCCCTATTCTACCGTCTCAGTGATCCGCCGAACAACCTCCTCTTACGTCACCGTACTTGCGAAATAGACCACTAAGAGAGTACCATTGCTAACCCGTTTTCGGGCACCCCCTGAGGTTGTTGACAATTCTGAAAAGTGTGGCTACGTTTCGACTATTAGAATAATCGACTAAAAGTCACATTTAGTCGAAAAGCTTGTTTCTAATAGCTTTGAGAATCATGGAGGCATTAGATGCACGGCAAAACGTATGACGATCAGAAGGCGTCGGTAGTACAAGCCGCGGCACTCGTTATTCAGCAATTCGGTTTTGGAAAGACGACCATGAACGACATTGCAAGAGCTCTCCATATGGGAAAAAGCTCCCTTTACCACTATTTCAACAGTAAAGAGGACATCTTCCTCGAGGTCTTCAAGAACGAAGTTGCGGAGCTTCGGGACGAGTTCCTCAAGGCAATCGACGCTGAACGGACCCCGGAAGGCAAGATCCGCGCGTACATCCTGAAACGCACGGAAATGTATCGGCGGAAACTGAACCAGCATATGGAGTTCATAGAAGCCACGACGGAACGCTACGAGCTGCTCCTGAGAATCCACGAGATGTTCGACCCGGATGAGATCAGAATCATTTCCGGCATCCTCGAACAGGGAGTGGCCGAGGGACGATTCTCGATTCGGGACATCCCTACGACAGCCACTGCCATGGTCACGGCCTTTCGGGCGTTTGAATACCCGTTTTCCGCAGCCCTGCAGCCCGCTGATACGGAGAAAACCCTGGATTCCCTGCTCGAGGTGGTCTTCCAGGGGCTTCTCAGAAGGTGAGTCATGAAACGTCTCACGGATTTCGTTTTTCGCAATCGTGCGCCGATCATCGTGGTCTTTCTCGCTCTGACGGTGTTCTTCGCGTTCTGGATCAAAGACCTCAAGGTGAACAGCGATAGCATCTCCTATCTGCCCAAGGATGACGCGGCTGTCCAGCTGTTCAATCATCTCGGGGACACGTTCAAACAAAACGACGTCGTGGTGGCCGCTGTGGAGTCTGACGATGTCTTCAGCGCCCGGACTCTCCAGGACGTCGACTGCCTGACTCAGGCGTTCCAGGGAGTGGATGGGGTCTCCACCGTCCTCAGCCTTGCCGACATGATGGACATTCGCAAGGCATCGGACGGTGCGATCGAGATCGGGAGGCTCTTCGAGCCGGGGAGCCCGCCAACAACGCCGGAGCAGATTCAGGCCCTGCGGGCCACCGTCATGAGCAATGAGAGATACCGCGGGGGGCTCGTCTCCAACAACGGCCGCACGACGCTCGTCGTCTGTCAAATCAGGTCGGGGGCCAAGGCCGGCTCCCTTGTCGAGCGGCTGAAGGCGGCTGCCGCGGCCAGCGGCGTGGAGGCAAAGCTGTATTTCGGCGGAAACCCGATGCTTGCCGCCGAGCTCAGCTCCGTCATCGTTCATGACCTGCAGATCCTGATTCCAATTGTTTCCGTCCTGATCATCCTGACCCTCTATCTCGCGTTCGGCACGATCCGGGGGGTTCTTGTTCCCCTTGGCTCGGTTCTCATGAGCACCGTCTGGATCATGGGCTTCATGGCTCTGGTGAAGGTGCCCCTGACCCTCGTCTCGAACATCATTCCGGCCCTCCTCGTTGCAATCGGGAGTGCGCCCTGCATCCACATCCTCAGCAAGTTCGATGAGGACGTCAGCCGGTATGGCAGCAGGGGAGAAGAATCCCAGGGCGCGTTTCGCGAGGTGGGCATTCGCGTTGTCCTCGCGGCTCTCACGATCGTCCTCGGCTTTTCCTCGTTCATCGTGGGCTCGTACCTCACGACCATCCGCGACTTCGGGATCTTCGCCTCGGTCGGCGTCCTCTTCTCCCTGCTGATCTCCATCATATTCGTGCCGGCAGTGCTCGGCTCGATCAAGGTTTCCCCCCGCCGCTCCGCGCGCAGCGAGGGCCATCTCATCCAGAGGCTCATGGCGAAGTGGGCCGGCGTCGTGGTCCGTCATCGGAGGGTGATCATCGCGGTGAGCGCGCTCATCCTTGTTCTGGGGATCGCCGGCATCCCTCTGATCAGGCGCGAAGCGGAGTTCACCACGTTCCTCGACCAGAAGAACCCCGTGCGGGTCACCGAGGCTCTCCTGCAGCGCGAGTTCGGCGGTTCGCGGCCGCTGGACATCGATTTCACAGGAGATCTCGCAAATCCGTTCGTCCTCAAGGAGATGCTTCGATTCGAGAGGTTCATTGCCGGCGAGCACCTTGCGAGCAACCCTCTCTCCCTCGCGGATCTGATCGCGGAGATGAACGATCTCATCGACAACTGCAAGACCGTGCCGGATGACCGGGCAAAAGTTTCGAACCTGATGTTCATGCTGGAGGGCCAGGACATCGTGAACGGCCTCGTGAGCGACAACAAGGACGAAGGCCAGATCCAGTCCATGGTGGGTCTCTTGGACAGCACGCGGCTCAAGGGGATGATCGGGTCCCTTGATGCGTACATCCGCTCGATGAACAGGGAACTCGTGGAGGTGAAGATGGCATCGCTGTCCCCGGAGGACCGTCGGCAGGTGATGCAGTATTGGACGCAGAGGGCATGCGAAATGCTGCAGTGGCTCATCAAGAAGCGGGCAGGCAGCATCGAGTTCGATCCCTCGCAGATGAAGGAAGAGGTCACCTCCCTCTATCGGGACTCTTGGCCGGTACCTGATCCGCGCACAGCTCTCCCTCGGGTTCTTCCCCTCATGCCGGCTGAGCTTCAGGGCAACAAGAACTTTCAATCGGAAGTGGAGGGCGAGCTCGCGGATCTGTCCCAGCTCACGACTGCCGTGCCGGTGAAGTTGTTTCGCAGCCTGAGCGTTGGAAGCGCCGCGCAAGCCGCTCCTCAGCTCATTAGGTTCAACGTCCAGTATACGGGCATGCCGCTCATTTCCTGGCACCTCGATCAGAGCGTCCTGTGGAGCCAGGCTGAAAGCCTAGTGATCGCGTTCGTGTTCATTTTCCTGCTCTTGGCCCTGAAGCTCGGGTCATGGCGCGGCGGGATCATGGGGCTCGCGCCAATCGTCCTCGCAGTTGTGCTGATGTTCGGCCTCATGGGCTTCACCGGCATCCCGATCAACGTGGCAACGGTTCTTGTCGGCTCCATTGCCCTGGGGATCGGGATCGACTATTCCATCCATTTCAGCGTCAGGTTCTCGACGTATTACCGGGGTCCTTCCACGGCCGCTGAAGCCGTGGCAAAGACCATCCAGACCACCGGTCTGGCAATCATCATCAATGTGCTCGCAGTCACCATGGGGTTCATCGCCCTGCTTTTCGCCGATCTTCTGCCCCTGCGGCAATTCGGGATCCTGACCGCCATAGCGATGATCGGCAGCGGGGCAGGCGCGCTGAGCCTGCTTCCCGCGCTCATGCTGAGCGCGCCAGCTGCCTTCATGGGCAGTCGATGGGACAGGCTCCCGGGAGCCACGGCGGAGGCGGGCAGCACCACGCAGAAGCGTGAAGGAGAGACTTTATGAGAACGCAAACAATCATCGCTCTGGCCGCCGTTCTCTGTCTGATCGGGGCCGCGGTCCCGACCCTGGCGCAGGACACCGGTCTCACGGCAGCGCAGATCCTCGACAAGGTGGATGACGCGATCAACAGTCCGAAGGACCAGAGTTACACGGTTCACCTCGTCCTGATCGACAAGGACGGCACGCAAAAGACGCGGGAGATGATGATGCTCCAGAAGGGACGGGAGAAGCGTCTGGTGCGCTTCACAGCGCCGGCAGACCAGCGCGGCATCGCATTCCTCTCCTTGCCCGGAGACCTTCAGTACCTGTACCTGCCCGCCTTCAACAAGGTGCGCAGGATCGCCAGCTCCGTGA
>JBEKXR010000394.1:0-4226 GCA_049511935.1 Spirochaetia bacterium
GACCCTTCTTGCTGGGTGCGTAGGGTGGGCGCATTGGGGAGAACGAGATCGCCAAGGCGATCAGCGTCAAGAACAGCACGATGACCGTCATAACGATCGCCATTGAGGCTAGGAACTGACAGCGGAGCCGTCTGAGACCACCCGAAAGGCTCCGGAAATCAGCCAAAACCCCCTGATGATTCCGAGGCGTTTGGTATCCCAGCACCATCCGGAGCTGTTGTGTCTTTGCGACCACCTGAGAAAGCCGCCAAAGGGTCAATAACTGTGCGCCCGGACCTCTTTCTGAGGCGGCTCATTGCCTTTTCGGGCAAGTCGCAACCGAAACAGCGGCTCGCTTGCACTCCCGCATCATGCCTGACGACCTTCGTGCGGTGTCTTGGGGATTTCACAACCCGAGCAGCCGCTTTTAACGGATGCGTGCTGCTTACCTGCCCAGGATTTTCTCGATCTGCGCCATCTGGTCCGCACCGAGCGCTCCAAGCTTCAACGCCGCTGCATTCTCTTCGACCTGCTTGACGGTGCGGAAGCCGGGGATGGGTATGGTGCGGCTGCTTCGGGCCCACAACCAGCCGATCGCACCCTGCGGAATGGTGCTTCCGCCGCTCGTCAGGATCTCACGGATTGCATCCCTCTTGTGCAGCCACTCCGGGTTGGGCGTACCGTTCTTGAAGTACTTCATCCACTTCGGGCTCTTCGTCCCGCGAATGTCGTCTGCTGCGGGCTTCGTCTCCGCGGTGTAGGCACCGGTCAACAAGCCCATGGCGAGCGGGCCTCGATTGATGGCGGCGAGGTTGTTTTTTTCACAGACCGCGAGCACTTCCGGGTTGTCGTTCAGCACGTTGAGCTGCAGCTGTATGGATGCACATTTCGGTCCTTCGGCAAAAACCCGGGCACGGTCGGCAAAGTCCGTGCTCCAGCCGTGCGCCCTGATCTTGCCCCCCCGGCCTTGACCGCCGGGTACTCGTTGTCGTGGAACTGGTACAGGTCAATGTAGTCCGTCTCGAGCCTCCGCAGGGAAGCGTCGCATGCCGCGCGGATCGCCGGGGGCGAGGCATCACCGCCTGAGACCCGGCGCGTGGTTTCGTCGAAGACGGCGTTGACCTTCGTGGCGATCACGACCTGCCTGCCCCCCGATCGCCCGACAGCCCATGCCCAGGGCACTGACCCCTATCCCCGACCTTCCCAGGGTGCGTGTCATGCTCATTTGTACCACGGCGTGAAATATCGTCAAAGAGAAGCGAAAGAGGCGGCCGCAGGGGGCGGCCCTCAGTGGAACAGATCGATCACATCCTGCTTTTTTCTGGCTTTCTGATATCCGCGGTCGACGGCGTCTTCCTGCATGACTTCTGTGAACGCCCCGACCTGGTCGTCGTTCAGGATCAACGAATCACGGCCGTAGACGAGGATGAAGGCCCTCAGCATGAAGACAGGGGACGGCCTCAAGGTGAGGAAGGACTGCTGGCGTCCATCGGGGTCGATGCGGGATGTGAACACGAGGGAGATGTCGCGGTCACCCGCATCGTGCCAGCCACCGTCCCGATAGTACATCTGCGTGAGGCTGAGGGTTGAGATCGTCTTCGTGATCTCCGTCGTGTTCTCCTGGGCAATGCTTCTCCAGTTCTCGTACATTGCCAGGCCAGCGCGCATGGCCTCGCGAGCGGGCTGATCCAGAAGGATCGCGTATCGCCCGGGCAAACGGTACTCCCTGTTCTGGATGGCGATGACCGAGATCCCCGGGTCGTCGCTGAAGGCCAGGAATTGGATCAGATCCCGGGGGGTTTCGATCCTCCCATACTCCGCCTGCTGGCCGGTAGGAACGGTCTGCCACGGCGGCAGAGACCCGCAGGCAGCGAGTGAATACACGAGCGCCGGGGCGGCGAGCGCCACCAGGAGCTTTTTCATGATCTCTCCCCTCTCGAATATCGGAACAGCGCAGCGAGCCGAAAACGTCACCCCCGAGGGCTCCCTATTCGTAGCGCAGGGCATCGATTGGATCGAGCGCCGCCGCGCGACGAGCAGGGTAGTATCCGAAGACGACTCCGGTGAAGGCTGCGGAGACGAAACCCAGGAAGATCGAAAATCCTGAAATCACCGTCGGCCAATTGCCCAGCATCGACACCAGGAAGGAGATCCCGATGCCCAATCCCACTCCGATCAGGCCGCCCGCGCTGGCCATGGTGAGAGCCTCGATGAGAAACTGCAGGAGGATGTCTCGTCCGCGCCCTCCCACCGCCATGCGAAGGCCGATCTCGCGAGTGCGCTCGGTGACGGAGACGAGCATGATGTTCATAATGCCGATTCCCCCGACGATCAGCGACACGATCGCGACCGCGGCCAGGAGAAGGGCCTGGGTCGAAGCGGTTGCCATCCGGACCTGCTGGACATTCGCGATGTTGCGGATCGTGAAGTCATCGCCCTGGATCGGGGTGAGATGGTGGACGAGGCGCAGGAGGCGTTCCGTGGCATCGATCACCCCCGCCACCGTATCCGGGGAGGAAGCAGAGATCATGATGGCATTGACCCAGCTCTGCCCGGTCAGTCGCTCCTGGTGGGTCGTGATGGGCACGACCACCTGGTCATCCTGGTCCCTCCCGAAACCGGTCTGTCCCTTGGAGGCCAGCACGCCGAGCACGCGGAAGGGCACGCTCTTGATGATGACGGTGCTCCCGATCGCGCCGCCCGCGGGGAAGAGGTTGGACGCCACCGTGCTCCCCAGGACCGCCACCTTGGCCACCCTGCGAACGTCCTCATCGGTAAAGAAACCTCCCTGCGCCATGGTCCAGTTCTGCACGCTGAGCCACGGGGGAGTCGTGCCCGCAATGGAGGTGGACCAGTTTGCCCCACCCGCGATGACCTGGGAGTTGGTCTGGGAGAGCGGGGCTGCACCGGAAACCTCCAGCACGTTCTGCGAAATGGCGGTGACATCGTCGAGCTTGAGCGTCGTTCGAGACCCGCTGCCCAGCTGAACCCCGCCGCTCGTGATGCTGCCGGGGGTGATGACGATCAGGTTGGCACCCAGGCTCTCGATCTGTTTCATTACCGCTGCCTGCGCGCCGGCGCCGATGGCCATGGAGGCGATCACCGCGCAGACTCCGATGATGATCCCGAGCATCGTGAGGAGGGAACGGCTGACGTTGCGCCGCAGCGCATTCCAGGCCGTCCGCAGGAGAACCGCGAGGCTCATGAAGAGACCTCCTCGCGCAGGTGACCGTGGTCGGTGAACTCATGCACTGGAGCGGCGAGCACGTCCTGCGCGGCGCGGTCGTCGATGATGAGACCGTCGCGGAAGGTGACGATCCGGTCCGACCACGCGGCGATGTCGGTGGCGTGGGTCACGACGACGACGGTGATGCCATTGTCCCTGTTGAGATGGCGGAACAGCGTCATGATCTCTTCGCTGCTCGCGCTGTCGAGATTGCCCGTCGGCTCGTCCGCCATCAGGAGGGGGGCTCCGTTGGCGAGCGACCGTGCAATGGCGACGCGCTGCTGCTGACCCCCGGAGAGCTCGTTGGGCCGGTGCTGGAGGCGCGAACCAAGTCCGACCTGCTCCAGGATGGAGCGCGCCCGACGGTCCCGCTCCTCCCGTCCTATCCCCGCGTAGAGCATGGGCAGTTCCACGTTCTCCAGCGCACTCGTGCGGGAGAGAAGATTGAAGCTCTGGAAGACGAAGCCGATCTGCCGCCCGCGGACCATCGCGAGCTGGTCGCGCGAGAGGATGGAGACCTCCTGTCCTGCAAGGCGGTACGACCCGGATGTGGGCCGGTCCAGGCACCCCAGGAGGTGCATGAACGTTGATTTTCCTGAGCCCGACGGTCCCATGATCGCGACGAACTCGCCGCTGTTCACCGACAGGCTGACGCCCCGGAGAGCCTCGACCGCCGCCGGCCCTTCCCCGTAGACCTTGGTCAGGTCCCTCACTTCGATGAGCGGTGCCGCGTCTGCCATCACTGGCCCTGCGCTGGCGCGTCTGCGCCGGAAGCGCTGCCCGCGCTCGAATCGTCGGCCGTGCTCGGAGCTTTGCCCGCCCGCTGTGCTTTGCCCGCTCGCTGAGCGTTCCCCGCGCCCGGTGCGTTGTCCGCTCGCTGAGCGCTACCCGTGCCCGGAGCGGCCCCCGCTGCCGCCGAGCTCCCCTGGGTCGCCGCACCTGCCGCGGCCCCTGCTCCCGCAGCGGGCACTGAGCTCCCTGCACCCCCTGCGCCGCCCGTGCCTGCTGCGCTGCCGGCGCC
>JBEKXR010000395.1:0-4200 GCA_049511935.1 Spirochaetia bacterium
CGCGCGCTTGGCATGGGGTTTGAGAGGATCGGCGGCGGGCCTGTGTGAGTCCGTGGGCAGAGCCCTCCCCGAGCCGGCTCACACAGGCTTCTTTGGGGAGAATCTATGTTGCCTCACCTCATCCGGGAAGAAACCCCGCCTCAGCCGTAGGAGTAATCACCCGCGAGAGAACTCTCCGAGAAGCTCTCCGCCAGCTGGGAGAAGATGTTATTCACCGCGGAACTTCTCTTTAGCCTGGAACAGAAGCTGAGCATCCTGGTGCACATCCCGGAAGGGCTCCTTGCATTTGATCAGCAGGGAAGCCTTGGCTGAAGCAATCTCGTCGAAGATGTTCTTGGTGAAGTATTCTCCATCCAGAAGCAGCAGTTCGGGGAACTGGGAGCCCAGGGCGGTTTTGGCTTGCTGCAGCAGGAGCCGTGAGGTAGGAAGTTCTTTTCCCTGCTTGGCATAGGGAAGGAGCATCACGGGGTAGTCGGTCTTCCCGCACAGATCCAGCATGGAATGGTAGTGAGTTCCCATGCAGGAGCCGTCGATGATTCCGATGCGCCGAGCCTTTTCCCCGGGCACCAGTTCCCGTCTTGCCAGTTTGTTTTGATCGAACATCGCAAGGAAGGCGCGTTGGAACTGCTGGACCTGTCCCTCATCCAACCAGTTCAGCACCCGCGCCACCGTCGAATCAGAGACCACCATTTTGCGTTCAGATTTGCGTTCAGAGCGGAATAGCTTTTTGAATGAACTTTTTCGTGTCGTGCGATCCAGGCCCAGCAGCGAGGTGAGGCTGAAGAAGGGCATGAACAGCACGCACATGAGGATATCCTGCAACCTGATCTGGGGTTTCTTCCTGATGTCAGTGAACCGTCTGACCTGATCGAAAAGATGGGCCTCTCGGTCTAAGAAAATGCCCAGATTTCTTTCGTTTTCCACATGATCCCCTCCCGCTCATGGGTTGAAAGAAAAGAAGAGAGAGAAGAAAAGAATCCGGTGCCTGATTCCAACCATGACAAACCGAAGGTGATTATGCCACAGTCCCGAAACATCCGGAAGTCTCAACATTTGTTCGGTAGTTTTACTTTTTCTTCAGCTCTATACCCTCAGCCCTCGGGCCCCCGAAGGCGGTTGGGGAATTTATGCTACTTCGAGACCCCGCCGTGCCGTGATGGCTCGCGGGGGACGCGCGCGGCCCCGCGCTTTCGATGCGGGGAAGATGCGAGCGATTCCTCTTTCTTGTAGAAGATAAGCTTGTGCAATCCCGCTTCGGCCCGGTCGCTTTTCGAGAGGTAGTGCTTCAGCTGCCCCTGAAAAGACTTGGTCACGTACAGGGCGCGATAGCCGGCCATCATCTGGTCCAGCCACCGCTTTGTGGCCTTGGCGTCGGGCTCCTTGTATCGGCCGGCGAACGTGATCTCCGAAAGCGCCAGCTTGGGCGGCATTCCCTTGGGCCGCGCCGCAGGGTAGCCGAAGACGATCGTCATGATGGGAAACACCCCGTCGGGAAGGCCGAGCCTTTCCTTGAGGTATTGGGCGTCATAGAACCCGCTTTCACCCGTTTCCGAGAGCATGACCGAGCCCACGCCGCACGCCTCCGCGGCGACGTTCATCGCATAGGCGGCGATGCTCGCGTTTATCACCCCGAGGGTATACTCAACAAGGGGCTTGAACGGGAACTCGTCTAGGGCCAGCCGCAGCCGGTGGAGGTCTCCCGTAATCATGAGGGCCTTGTTCCCCTTGAAGGGCATCGGTTTTTCAAAACTCCGCAGCCATGACTCCTGGTCAAAGACGCCGAAAGACCAGGACTGGAGGTTGACCGTGCTGGGCGCCAGGCGCCCCGCCTCCAGGATGACGCGAAACACGTCGTCTGGGATGTCTTTCTTTTGGAAGCTGCGCACGGACCGGCGATTCAAGAGGACCTTGAGCAGCGGGTTATCGACCAGCGACTCCGGAATCTCGACCTTCCCATCCAACAGGCCCTTCAGGGCCCCGATGAACCGGATAGGATCCAGGGACTTCATGCCTTGTTCGCAGCGGGGGCTTCCTTGTGGCTCTCGCGATCCTCTTCATGCACGATCGCGCTCATGAGCTTGCCGTAGCGCCTGTACTCGTCCAGACGGCACGAGCTGACCAGATTTCCGTTCCATACACAGGCGTCGGGACAGCTCTCGCACATGCACGACATCCCGTTCTCCAGCATGTCGGGGGGTTGGTTGATCCCGATGCTCTGAAAGCGAAGCTGCCGGAACCAGGTGAGCGGGTTGGCCATGCCCTTGAGGATGCTCCGACGGGCCTTTCGCATCTTCTTGTCCCCGATCAGGGCGGTGAGGAGTATCGCGATCCGCGGAGCCCGGTTTCCCCTGAGGTACATGAAGTACTTGCCCGTGAACCAGTGATGGCCGATCTGCAGGAGTTCCATAAACCGGGGACCGAGCGATCCGTGGAGCTTTCCATTTCGCTCCATGATGAAAACCTGACCCCACCACTTGTATTGCTTGACGTCCCCCGTGCCCCCAAGGTACGCGCACGGCTCGAAGACGTCCCCGAAACGGTCCTTGATCAGGTTGTACACGTCGACGGAGGTGATGTCGATCTGCCGGTAGTTGTCCGTGTATCCGAAGGTCTTGCTGAGGTCGATGGGTCCCCGCTCCTCTTCGACGTCCCACGTCACGTTCTTGCCCAGGGGGATCCCCCTGTAGGTTATGAAATCGAGTCCCGAGACCTTCTCCACGTTCTTGTGCGCCCACGAGACGATGTCCGGGATGTACTTGAAGTTCTCGTGGTAGATGGTCGAGTTGAAGGTGACGTAGATCTTCCCCTTTCCCACCTTGTAGATGAGATCCGCGATCTGCTGGCGCTTGGGCATAAGCTCGAGCTCCGAGGAGGCCCTGGGCTGGTTGGGTCGTGCCTGAACCATATCGATGTGGCAGGTGAAACCGTAGATCCCCGCGTCCAGGAGCTCCCGAACAAGCTTTTCCGTCATTGCCTGGGTGTTGGTGATGATGTTGGCCTTCAGCCCACGGCCGGAGATGTATTCGACGAGCTTGACGATGTCGGGGTAGATCAGCGGCTCGCCTCCGGCAATGCAGACCGTGTCGATGTTCCGGTTCTTGATGCAGAAATCGACCTCTTCCTTCAAAACGGCGAGCGGCCTGTGACCTTCCATGCGCGAGCGATAGCAGCCCTTGCAGTGGATATTGCACAGATCCGTGACTTCCAGCCACTGCACGGGATTGTCATTGCTCGACCACGGCCATCGATAATACTCCGACTTTGCGGGCCAATTGTCAGTGTTATAGAATCCCATCTTTTTCCTCCGACAAAGATTATAGACCGATCGATAGTACAACCTGAAGAACCTCTAAGACAAGAAGCCTGATTCCTCCTTGGATTGCTTGTCAACCGCCGGGCATGCGTCTATCATGGCCCGCATGCCCGTGCACCACGGGTTCGAGCGTCAAGGTCGGCGCTATGGTGCGGGTGAAGCGGCACGACTGCGAACGACTTCGGTAGTCCCAACCTACACGGTGACAGCGGCCGACGCCTCGACCGCGATCTGCACGGCGACAGTGAGAGTGGCTCCCGCGGGCGCTTCCATGTCGCGGGTTGCAGCGGGAAAGGGATGAGCCGCCCATCAGGTTACGCCTTCGTGGCGCCCGGAAGGTTCCGCGCCACCTCAGCGCGCCGAGCCGCGCTCTGCAGCTTGCGGGAGCTCCGGAGCAGGCGGAACATCAGGCGATTCAGACCTCGCAGGAAGGGTGGGAGGGTGTTGTCCCGGAGCAGGTCGCAGAACAGCACGACGCGGCGCGAGCTGCTCTTGTTCCACACCTCGTGCCGGTACGTGTCGTCGAAGAGCACGTCCTTTCCCTCTTCCCAGTGGTACTCTGTGCCGTCCACCACAATGTACACCGGGGCATCTTGTGGCACGACAATGGCGAGGTGGTATCGGAGCACGCTCTTGAAGAACCCAACGTGAGGCGGGATGTGTTTGCCGCCGTCTATTATAGAAAACATCGCGGTGCTGATCAGGGGTAGCTGCTTCAGGAGCTCCGTGGTCCTGGGTACCTGTTCGCAGTTTGCGGGCAGCCAGGCGCCGAAGCCTTTGAGGAAGAAGGTGCGCCAAGCCTTGTCGTCCCGGGCCGAAATCAGCTTCTGCAGGGGATCCACCTCGTGAAACCGTGGGATGGCCTCCACGTTCTCGAGGATGCGATC
>JBEKXR010000396.1:0-4187 GCA_049511935.1 Spirochaetia bacterium
AACATCACGGGGCTGTGGATCGTGCAGCAGTGCCGCGAGAAGTGGATGAAGGATGACGGCGGGGACCTGCCGTGGGACGAGGTGGTGCGCGGCTGCCTGCGGGCCCCGCGGTTCCGTTCACTGATCGACGTGGACGACCCGCTCTTCGCCGCCGTACAGCCCGACACGCCCCGAGTGATCGCCGATTATTGCGCGCGCAGGGGCATCATCCCGCCGACCGGCCGCGGGGAGACCGCCCGATGCATCTACGAGAGTCTCGCCCTGAAGTTCCGCCGGCGCTTCGAGCAGCTGGAGGCGTTCTCCGGGAAGAGGATCGAGCACCTGCACATGGTGGGAGGGGGCACGCAGAATGCCTCCCTCTGCCAGTGGACTGCGGATGCCACCGGAGTCCCGGTGGTCGCGGGGCCTGTGGAGACAACCGTGGCCGGGAATCTCATCATGCAGCTCAAGGGCACCAGGGAGATCGCGGGCCTGAAGGACGGGCGGGACATCATCGCACGCTCTTCCGAAACCCGCAGCTACACCCCGCTGGACTCTGCGGCATGGGACCAGGCGTACGCCCGGTACCGCGGGCTCTTCGGCTGAGAGGCAACCGAGCGGATACGCGCCTCTCGTCCACCGAGAGGTAGGCCCTGTACGCGGCCTTCTGCACCCGCTTCAGGTCCCGCCAGCAGGCCAGCTCCTCCAGCGGCGCATTCACGTCCGTCAAGACCATTGGGTAATGGTGGGCCCCGGCCCGGGTTATGATGCTCCTTCGCTCCCGTCTGCGCCTCGGCCCGTCTCCGCGCGCGGCGGCTCGAAGAACCGGAAGGCCATCATCCCCGCGTTGCGCGCACTCTCGATCCCCACCTCCGAGTCTTCCACCACGACGCACTCGCTCGGGCGCGCCCCTAGCTTCTCCGCCGCGGTAAGGAACAGGTCCGGGTGCGGCTTTCCCCTCTTCACGTCTTCCGAAGTCACCAGGGCATCGACCTCGATCCCCTGAGCCGCCATGACGGGCAGGATGGACGGCCGTGAGCTGCCGGAGGCCACGGCAATTCTGTGACCCGCCGCCCTTAAGACCCGGAGGAGCTCGATGTTGGCAGCAATGGGCGTGGCTTTGCCCCCGTACTCCCGGGCGATCTCCGTCTTCCGGCGGTAGACCGCCTCCACGTCTATCTGCTTTCCCGCTGCGCGGGCGAACCACGCGATCTGCTCGCGCCCCGTCATGCCGGCCTGGGAGAAAAAGCGCTGCCGGTCGATGGGGACCCCCACCTCTGCCAGGGCCTGGCCGTAGCAGGCGAAGTGGACCTCCATCGTGTTCACGAGCACGCCGTCGAAGTCGAAGATGTACGCGCACTTCATGGCAGCACGGACCTCACCGCGTGGATGATGGTCCTTTCCTGGGGAATGACCGCCGCCTCATTGTTCGGCGCAAAGGGGATGGGGGTGTCCGGCACGGAGACGCGCACCACCGGCGCGTCCAGCGACCAGAGCGCTTCCTGGGCTGCAAGAGCGGCGATTTCAGATGCCACGCCGCAGGTGAGCACGTCCTCGCTCACCACGACCAGGCGCCCCGTCTTCTTCACCGAGGCCACGATCGCCTCCCGGTCCAGGGGAACGAGGGTCCGCGGGTCGATGACCTCCGCCTCGATCCCCTCGGCCGCGAGCGCCGCCGCAGCGGCGAGGGCCTTGTGGACCATGAGCCCGGTGGCCACCACCGTCACGTCCCTGCCGGGCCGCTTCACGTCCGCCACTCCGAACGGCACGACGTACTCGCCGGCGGGCGCGGGCCGGAAGGCTTCCCCGAGCCCGTCCACCGCGGTTTTTGCCTTTCCGCCCGGAGAGCTCCCGCCGTAGAGAAGCTTGTGCTCGAAAAACATCACCGGGTTGTCGTCACGGATGGCGGACTTCAGGAGCCCTTTGGCATCGTACGGGGTGGAGGGAAAAACGACTTTGAGCCCCGGAGCGTGCATGAACCACGCCTCCAGGGACTGGGAGTGCTGGGCCGCGCGGCCCGTGGCCCCCACGGGGGCGCGGATGACCAGCGGCACCGTCACCTGCCCGCCCATCATGAAGCGCATCTTGGCGGCCTGGTTCACGATCTGGTCCATTGCGCAGGCCAGGAAGTCGTTGAACTGGATCTCTGCCACGGGCCGGAGCCCCGTCATGGCCGCGCCGACGGCGGCGCCGATGATGGCCGCCTCCGAGATGGGGGTGTCGCGGACGCGCGAATCCCCGAAGCGTGCGAGGAGCCCCTCCGTGACGCGGTAGGCGCCGCCGAACACGGCGATGTCCTCCCCGAGGAGAAAGACCGACGGGTCGCGCTCCATCTCCTCTATGAGGGCCATGCGAAGGGCCTGCACAATGGAGCGCGCCGCGGGCGCTCCGGCGGCGGGGCCGGCAGGTGTTTCATGCATAGATGTACCTCCGCCAGTCGTCGGGGGCGGGATCGGGGCTCTGCTCCGCGAACCGCACCGCGTCCTCGATCTTTTGTGCGACATCCTCCCCCACCTGGTCGAGCTCCGCCTCGCTGAAAGAAAAATCCCGGCGGAGGATCTCCGCGAAGCGCGCCAGGGGGTCTCTCGCCTTCCACTCCTCCAGCTCCTCCCTGGTCCGGTAGCTGGCGGGCTCGAAGCGCGAGTGTCCCATGAATCGGTAGGTCTTGCATTCGATGAGGGTGGGGCCGCCGCCCTCCCGCGCCCGGCGGATTGCGGCGCCCGCTGCCTCGTGGACCCCTTGCACGTCCATCCCGTCCACTACGATTCCCGGAATCCCGTAGGCCGCCGCCCTGTCCGCGATGTCGGCGAGGCGCATGGTGCGGCGGTAGTGGGTGGAGAACCCGTACACGTTGTTCTCGCACACGAAGAGCACGGGCAGTTGCCATACGGAGGCGAGGTTCACCGCTTCGTGGAATGCCCCCTCGTTCACCGCCCCGTCCCCGAAAAACGCGGCGGAGACCTGGCCCTTTCCGCGCACCTGGCACGTGATCCCCGCCCCTGCGGCAATGGGCACACCTCCGGCGACGATCCCGTTCGCCCCGAGCATGCCTGCCCCGAAGTCCGCGATGTGCATTGAGCCGCCCATGCCGCGGCAGCATCCCGTGCTCTTGGCGAACATTTCGGCCATCACCGCCCGAAGGTCCGCCCCCTTGGCGATGCAGTGGCCGTGGCCGCGGTGAGTGCTGGTGATGTAGTCTGTTCGAGAGAGGTGGGCGCACACCCCGGCCGCCACCGCCTCCTGGCCGTTGTACTGGTGCATGCTCCCGGGCATGTCCCTCGTGGAAAAGAGGAAGTACAGCTTTTCCTCGAAGCGGCGGATGAGGAGCATGGTGCGGTACAGCCCGATGGCGAGCTCCCTATCCATTGCCCGCCCCCTCGACGGCCAGGAGCCGCACCGGACAGGAGTCGAGCCCGATCACACGCAGCGGCAGGATGAACAGGGTGAATCGCTCCGCGCGGAGGCTGTCCAGGTTGGCGGCGAACTCGATGATCGGAATCTGGTTGTCCATCAGGAGCTGGTGGTTCGGCTGGTCCGGCACGCCCTTGATTTCGATCCCCGACGCGTCCGAGCCGATGACGTCGATCCTTTTCTCCAGTGCGAGCCAGCGGATGGCGTCATGGGTGATGAAGGGCCGGTCGTGGGAGCGCGGGGTGCGGTAGAAGCGGGCGCAGTTGAAGTTGAACAGCACCCTGTCCCCTTCGCGGATTCGCCCGCCCAGGGCCTCCAGCTCCGCCTGCTCCACGGGGTCCCCGGGGTTCTTGTGACGAAAATCCAGGAGCACGGCGTCCCCGACCAGCCGCTCCAGGGGGAAGGCGGCCGCGTCCATGCCGTTCCTGTTGTGGTGGTAGGGGAACTCGATGTGCGTGCCGCAGTGGGACGACATGCGGATATCTTGAAGAATGTACCAGGTGTCCGGGCTCCTCGTGTACTGGGGATACAGCTCGTCGGTGAAGTGGGTGTCCAGCTCGAGGTGGTATTCCTCTTCCCCGGGGTGCAGGATGTGGCTGAGATCGACGAGCCTTCCTGCGAAGCTGCGCGCCATGGCGGATGACCTCCTCCCTGGATTGAAATTGTTTACTCTATCAATTCGAAGGATTGTAACTTTGTTACATTCTTCTGTCAAGCACGGAACAGCCCGGCGGCGGCGCCCGTCCCCCTGCATCTACGCCTCGTACCTTCGGCCCTCATCGAGCATCGCGAGATAA
>JBEKXR010000397.1:0-4186 GCA_049511935.1 Spirochaetia bacterium
CGTGGACATTGCCATCGGCACGCACCGGCTCATCCAGAAGGACGTGAAGTTCAGGAACCTCGGGCTCCTCGTGGTGGACGAGGAGCAGCGCTTCGGGGTGAAACACAAGGAGCGGCTGAAGCAGATCAAGACCTCCGTGGACTCCCTGACGCTCACCGCCACCCCCATCCCCCGGACCCTGAACATGTCCCTCATGAAGGTGCGGGACATGTCCATCCTGAACACCGCGCCGCAGAACCGGCTGCCGATCGAGACATTCGTCATGGAGTTCAACGAGGAGCTGGTGGCACGCGCGATCCGGCAGGAGATCGAGCGGGGAGGCCAGGTCTACTACCTGCACAACCGCGTGGAGACGATCCAGGAGATCCACCTGTTCCTGCAGGGTCTCGTCCCCGAGGTGTCGATCGCCGCGGCACACGGGCAGATGGAGGACGACGAGCTGGAAGAGGTGATGAGACGCTTCGTACACGGCGAATGCCAGATGCTCCTCTCCACGACCATCATCGAGAACGGCCTGGACATCCCCAACGTGAACACGATCGTCATCGACCGTGCCGACATGCTCGGCGTGTCCCAGCTCTACCAGCTTCGGGGACGCGTGGGCAGGGCCGGCATCCCCGCCTTTGCCTGGCTCTTCTACCCCGACCGGCGCGCGCTGAGCGAGATCGCGATGAAGCGCCTGCGCATCATCTCCGATCACACGGAGCTGGGCTCGGGGTTCAAGATTGCTCTCAAGGACCTGGAGATCCGCGGCGCGGGAAACATCCTGGGACGCGAGCAGCACGGGTACATCCTGTCCGTGGGGTACGACCTGTACCTGAAGATGCTCGACGAGGCGGTGGCCGCCCTTTCAAAGGAGAGCCGGGACGAAGCGCCCGAGGTCTACCTGGAGCTCGAGTATTCAGGTTTCATTCCCGACGTGTACATCCCGGACCCCATGGAAAAGATGGAGGTCTACAAGAAGATCGCCGGCGTCTCGACAAGCGAAGAGTTCGACAGGGTCTACAAGGAGATCGAGGACCGCTTCGGGCCTGTCCCCGACGAGATGCAGAGCGTGCTCGCGCTCGCCGAGATCCGGATCATCTGCCGCAGGCTCTTCATCACCTCCATCAAGGAAGAGAAGGGAACTCTGCGCGTGGAATTCTCGAAGCTTTCAAAGGTTTCCGTGGACAGGATCGTGCGCATGGTGCGGGAGGGGGCGGGAAAGGTGTCACTGGACCCGCGGATGCCCAACTTCCTGCTCCTGAAGACGGGCACCATCGGCCTGCGCGAGAAGTCGGAGTTCCTCAAGGATCGGCTGGCGGTTCTCGTGAGCTGACGGCGGCGGGGGGGGGGACACGCTCCTCAGAGCACCGTGCCGGGCGCGAGCACCGCGTCCTTTGCGATGACCACAATGCCGTCCCGGATCGAGTAGCTGGGGTAGTCACCGTCGGGCCGAGGGATCGCGTCGATCCCGATCCTGCAATTCTCCCCGATGCGCGCGTTCTTGTCGATGATGGCCCGCTTGATGATGCAGCTCCGCCCGATGCCGATATTCGGCCTGCCCGCCGCCTCGTTTTGCTCCCGATCCTCCTGGGTCTCGTAGTAGTCCGCGCCCATGCACACTACTCCGTCCAGGTTCGCGCCGCTCTCGATGATCGTGCGGATGCCCACGATGGAGTTGGAGATGTTCGCGTTCGTGATGATGCTCCCCTCCGCGGCGAGCGAGGTGGAGATCGTGCTGAAGTTGATCTTCGAGGGCGCCAGGTCGCGGCGATTGCTGAATATCGGCGCGTTCTCCAGGTAGAGGTTGAAATCAGGGTTGATCGAGGCCAGGCCGATGTTTGCCTCGTAGAAGTTGTGCACGGTTCCGATGTCCTCCCAGTAGTCGTCGAAGACGTACACGCAGACCTTCATCGTGTCGATCGAGGCCGGAATGATCTGGGAGCCGAAATCGGTGTAGGCGTTGTCGACGGCCTTCTCCATGGCGGCGGCGGAGAAAATGTAAATCCCCATCGAGGCAAGCCACGCATCGCCCTCGATGTCCAGCTCCTCCCGGGCACGGATCCGCGCGGGGATGGTGAGATCGGAGATGTCCTGGTCGGGCTTCGGCTTTTCGATGAAGCGGGTGATCCGGTAGCTGGCGTCCGTTTTCAGGATTCCCAGTCCCGATGCCTTGTCCCGGGTGACTGGTTTCGCGGCGATGGTGACGTCCGCCCCCGATGCGACGTGGGCCTTGAACATGTCCATCAGGTCCATGCGGTACAACTGGTCGCCGGAGAGGATGAAGTAGTGGGTGGGGTGATGATCGGCGAAATGGACGAAGTTTTTCCGCACGGCATCCGCCGTGCCCTGGTACCAGTCGCTGGACTTCAGGGTCTGCTCGGCCGCGAGCACCTCGACGAATCCCTTGTCGAAGGTGTCGAAGCGGTAGGTGTTGTTCACGTGCCGGTGAAGTGAGGCGGAGTTGAACTGTGTGAGGATGTAGATCTCGCGGAGCCCTGCATGGATGCAGTTGGAGATCGGGATGTCCACGAGCCGGAACTTGCCGCCAAAGGGCACCGCGGGCTTCGCGCGCTTGGCCGTCAGGGGGTACAGCCGCTGGCCCCTGCCCCCGCCCAGGATGATCGACACAATTTTCGCCATAGGGCCCTCTGCGAAAATTGTATGTCGGCCCCGGCCAGGGGTCAAGTGCGATACGTGGGCGATGACAGGGAATGCTCCTTGACAGCGCCGTAGAAGAGGCCTTCTCTATACTGAGTAATGAAGTGTCTTGCCGATGCCATGGAGGACCGCTGGAAGCCGTGAAAAAGGGTCCGTTGGCGGAGTACATTCACGTCATCCCCCCGGTACTCTTCCTTGCGCTGGCGGGCATCTTTTCGACATCGCGCACTTCGACTGTTTTCGAGCCTCCCTTGCTCCTGCCCTTGCTCAATACCGCCCTGCTGTCTGCACTGCCGTTGACTATCGCCTGCCTGGCAGCAAGGAGTTATGCACTTCAGGGGTCCCGTATGTTCGTTTTGTTCGGCTGTGGCATGGTTGCCTTCGGCGTGGGAAGCCTGCTGGCGGGCTGGGGACTCGCCCGATACGGTCACAACCTCTACGTCACCCTTCGCGATTCTGGCTGTTTCCTCGGTGGGCTCTGTCACCTTGGCGGTGTCTCCATGCTGCTTTTCCGTCCCCCCGCGAAATCGCCACCTTCGCGACAACGCGCCACGTTGGAATGCGTAATGGGTTATTCGGTCATTGCAATATTCCTGCTGGCGGTTTCAGCGCTCACGATCAAGGGATACTTCCCAACATTTTTCGTGCAGAACCAGGGTCCAACTCAGGTTCGGCAGGTGGTTCTGACTGTCGCCGCGATTGCGTATGCTCTCAGCGCATTTCTTCTTATCTCTCTGCACGCTCAGACACGGATGATATTTCTCAGCCTCTATGCGAATGGGCTGTTCCTTACGGCAATCGGACTCGGAATAGTGCTGAGCGAGCGGAGCGTGGGCACCCTCCTTGGCTGGACAGGGCGGGCGTCCCAGTATGCGGGGAGCATCTATTTCGTTGCTGCGATGCTCGTGGGAATCCGAGAAACACGGATTTATGGAACGACCCTGCCTGCATATTTGAGTGAGCTGTTTCGCTTTCAAATCGAGGACCAGATGAACACCCGGACGAAGGCCCTGACGGACTTGAACAAGAGACTCCAAGACGAGGTTGTTCAGCGCCGAGAGGCGGAGGGCGAGCTTCGTCGCAGCGAGGAGCGCCTGCGTCTTGCCGCCGAAGCGACAGGATTCGGCTTCTATAACTACAGCTTCGAGACCGGCACTGCCTACTATTCACCTGAGTTCTTGAAGCTCTTCGGCTTGCCTCCCAACGCGCTGTTGCCCTTGGATGCGCAACTCGTCGCCATGGCAATACATCCGAGTGACCACGCGGCGTTTCTTTCCCACATGAGCAAAGCAAATGACCCGCATGGCTCAGGCGTTCTGGATCTGGAGTACCGAATAGTCCGGACCGACGGCGAGACACGGTGGCTGAAGGTACGCGGCCGAACAACCTTCCTCGGCAGCGGCGGTGATGCCCGGCCCTTTCAAGCCAGTGGGATCGTCCAGGATGTCACGGAGCGCAGGTTGGCGGAGGAGAAGATCCAGGAACGTGAAGAGTCGTATCGGTTGATCCTTGAGAACTCCCTCCAGGGCGTCGCCATCATCCA
>JBEKXR010000398.1:0-4185 GCA_049511935.1 Spirochaetia bacterium
TTCTCATGGTATGGCGCCGATCGGGTCATCGATGACCGCCATGGAGAGGGGCGGGTAGGTCTTGTAGGAATCAACATCGAGGGTATTGCCCCCGCGGAGCTGGCGGCAATTCTTGACGAGCGCTTCGATATTGCCGTGCGCGCCGGGCTGCACTGTGCCCCCTATGCGCACACCCATCTGGGCACCTTCCCCGAGGGAATGGCGCGGCTCAGCGTGGGGATACTGACAACAGTCGAGGAGATGCGGCAGGCCGCATCCGCCTTTGACGAAATAACCGAAAGATAGTGTCCGCATCGGTGACACGTATCACCCGTGTCGGGGTTGAACGAGGGAGGCATTCGTTTGCCCTTCCCGAATGCCCGTGCTATGATCGGTCTCCCCGCTTCAGGCATCAAGGGCTATCACCGATGGGAGGTCTTTGTCTTCATGGCGACAAAAATGTCAGCGACGGCGCAGCTCAACCAGGGAATCCGCATTTTCTTTTCAGAGTTCGTCCGCGTCAGCCTGCGGCACCCCAGCCAGGCGCTGTTCTTCGCGCGGACCATCTTCTGGCAGGCGGCGGCGCGGCCGCGCGCCCGGGTTGCGGCGGAAGGCATCACAGTTCCCCCGATCGCCATCTTCAGCATCACGAATGGGTGCAACCTTCGATAGACCGGCAGGTACACCCGCCAGGTATTGACCCCTCCCCCCCCTTCCCGGCACCATGTTGCCACTTGATGAAAAGCCCAGAGCCTTTCAGCGATGCCCTGGAGGTGGTCCGCGCTGCTGCGCGCCTCATCCGCTCCGCACGCTACCTCACCGCCTTCACGGGCGCGGGCATCTCCGTGGAGAGCGGGATCCCGCCCTTTCGGGGTGCGGGCGGTCTCTGGAGCAGATATGACCCCAGAATGCTGGAGCTCGACTACTTCCTGGCTCACCCCGACACCGCATGGCCGGTGATCAAAGAGATCTTCTACGACCACTTCGGCATGGCAAGGCCGAACAAGGCGCATGAGGTGCTGGCCGCCTGGGAGACGCGGGGCTTGCTCAAAACCCTCATCACCCAGAACATCGACAACCTGCACTACCTCGCCGGCAGCAGGAACATCGTTGAGTTCCATGGCAATTCGCGCATGCTCGTGTGCATGGCATGCGGCCAACGCGTCGAGGCTGCACGGGCGCTGCTGGAGAAGCTGCCCCCGAGGTGCCCCTGCGGTGGCGTATTCAAACCGGATTTCATCTTCTTCGGCGAAGGGATCCCGCAGAGCGCACACGCGCGTTCACAGGACGCGGCGCGCCGCACCGACGTGATGCTCGTGGTAGGATCGACGGGAGAAGTCTATCCCGCCGCACTGGTGCCGCGGTGGGCGTCGGAGGCAGGAGCGAAGATCATCGAAATCAATCCCGAGGCCTCCGAGTTCACCGGTTCAGTTTCGGACATCCATGTACCCTTGAAAGCCGCGGAGGCCTTCAGGCAGATCGACAAGGAGATGCTCTCATGACGACGTACGACTTGCGCAGCGACACAGTCACGAAACCCGGCCCGGGCATGAGGAAGGCCATGGCTGAGGCGGAGGTGGGAGACGACGTCTACGGCGAAGACCCTACGGTCAACACCCTGCAGGAGATGGCGGCGGAGTTGATAGGCAAGGAGTCCGCGCTTTTCGTACCTACGGGATCAATGGGCAACCTGATCCCCATCTATCTGAACTGCGGAAGGGGCAACGAGTTCCTCGTCGAGGCCCGGGGCCACAGCGTCCAGCACGAGCTGGCAGGGGTGGCGGCGATTGCAGGCAGCCTTCCCATCATGATCATGGCGCCGCAGGGTGTCCTGACCCCGGCGCTCATGGAGCCATGGATTCAGCCGGACATCTACTACTGTGCGCACACGCGGATGATCGTACTCGAGAACACTCACAACGTCGCAGGCGGCACGGTCTACCCCCTGGACACGCTGAAGCAGGTCGGAGATTTCGCCCGGCGGAGGAAACTGTCCGTTCACATCGACGGGGCGCGCATATTCAATGCCGCGGCCGCCGCGAAGGTGCCCGCCCGGACCCTGTGTGCCGACGCGGACACGGTGACATTCTGCTTCTCCAAGGGTCTTGGTGCGCCCGTAGGCTCGGTGATCTGCGGGCCACGCGCACTCATCGCGGAGGCACGGCGGGTGCGGAAGATGCTGGGCGGAGGGATGAGGCAGGCGGGCATCATCGCGGCGGCGGGTATCTACGCACTTACGCACAATGTCGAACGCATCGCGGAGGATCACGAAAACGCCCGGACCATCGCGCAGGCGCTCGCGGGCGCGAAATGGGCCGCGGTGGATCCGAATGAAGTGGCGACCAACATGGTCTATTTCAGGACGCCGGGGCGTGATGCGCCAAAGGTCGTCGAGTCGCTGGAGAAGGTGGGCATCCGCAGCGGTGCCACGGGGCCCGACCAGATCAGGTTCGTGACTCACCTCGACGTGTCGCGGGATGACACGAAGGAGATCGCGCGGATACTGGAAACGGTGAAATTCTAAGGAACCGGGCCCGTTGTCCGGCGGCTCCTCAGATCCGCGCCCCTGCCACTGCCGCAAGCTGGAAAAGCACGGAGGTGAACAGGGCCCCGAGCGCGGCGCCGGCGACAACATCGAGCACGTAGTGGATGCCAATGGCAATCCGCGAGAGGACCATCAGGGGGCTCCACGCGACGATTGCGATGAACGCCTCGGCCGGCCCCAGGCGCAGGGCGATCAGGCTGAGCAGGACCGCGCGGGCGGCGTGACCCGAAGGAAAGGCATATGGATCGGCCTTGCGATAGATCAGGCCCTCGGTGCCCGGGGGACGCTGGCGCCGGACGATCATCTTGATGCCGATGACCACGATCTCCAGCATCGCCAGCCCCGCGAAGGTGATGACGGCCCGCTGCTTCCACGCATCGTCACCGAGAAACCACGCGACGGCCAGCAGCACGATCCAGACCGGCATGTCGCCGGTGTGGGCAAGTCCGAGGGCGCAGAGACGCGGCGCCCGCGGCCTCTCCGGAAGGACGAGCGGCGCTGTCAGCGATGCATCGATGGATCGGATCTTCTCTCGAAGTCCCTCGCCCCCTCCCGTCTCCACGCCCGCCCTCTACTTCCCGTACAGGGGCCCGAGCGCGGCGCAGGCGCGGTAGTCCGCGGATTCCGACTCCGCATCACCGAACGACGCCCAGCATTTGGGCCGGAAGATCCTCTCGGGCGGCACATTGTGCATGGAGACCGGGATGCGAAGGATCGAGGCAAGGGCGATGAGATCGGCCCCGATGTGCCCGGAGCTGATCGCGCCGTGGTTGGCGCCCCAGTTGTTCATCACCGAGTACACGTCGCGGAACGCTCCCGCGCCTGTCACTCTCGGAACGAACCAGGTGGTTGGCCACGTGGGATTCGTTCTCTGCTCCAGCTGCGCCGCCACCTCCTTCGGCAGGTCCACGGTCGATCCTTCCGCAATCTGCAGGACCGGCCCCAGCCCTGCCGCCATGTTCAGGCGAGCCATGGTGACCGGCATTCCGCCCCGGGTTTCGAACTCGGAGGAGAACCCGCCGC
This sequence comes from Spirochaetia bacterium, assembly GCA_049511935.1. Classification (GTDB taxonomy): domain Bacteria; phylum Spirochaetota; class Spirochaetia; order SZUA-6; family Fen-1364; genus Fen-1364. The sequence continues at coordinate 3,548 of JBEKXR010000398.1, forward strand.
CCCGGAAATAGCCGACGTCAGCGGGACAGAAATGGGTCGCCTCCAGGCAGGCGGCCGCTTCATCCGGTGTGATCTCCCAATACGGCTTCAGCGCGGGCTTTCCGGAACGCGACATCCTGCCCGTGCCGTCCATTGTCGTGGAACCGGAGTTGATCAGGTGGATGATCCCGCCCTGCGCCTCGCCCGCGAGTGATTTTCCGGTGACCCTCTTCACCGCCGCAGGGCTCCAGAAGGTCCGCACGTCGGAGAAGATCTGGGCGGTTCCCGTGAGCTGGTGGCCGAAGAGCATCGAAATGCCGTTGAGATAATCGTTTTCGGTGGCGCAGACGAATGCTTCTCGGATCCCGTTCCAGTCGAACGACGTATTGAGCATCGTCTCCATGAAGTCGCCATTGGGGAAATGGTCCGTCCACTGCCGCTGGCCCTGGAAGCCGGAGGCGATGGCGTTGTGACCGAGGGCCTCCTCGCCGTAGCCCAGCTCTGCAAGCCGCGGATTGCCGACCATGAGGTCGCGCCCGATCATGGTCATCTTCACTACGAACTCCCAGTCGGCGTCCTTCTGCGCGCGGGATCGCTGCTGGGCAGCCGCATTGATGTCCGCCGCCTCGGCGCAGTTCTGCTTCACCCATCCGAGGGCG
>JBEKXR010000399.1:0-4174 GCA_049511935.1 Spirochaetia bacterium
CGTCCAGCACTGCCCCGATTGCGGGATCCCCATCCAGCCCCAGACGCCGGACGCGATCGCCGCACGATTGCTTCGAGAGTACAAGGGCAAACGAGTCTCGGTGCTCGCCCCTCTTGTCACGGCGCGCAAGGGCTACTACACGGATCTCGCCGCCTGGGCCTCGGGCAAGGGCTTCGAGCACCTGCGCGTCGACGGGGAGCTGCTCCCCACGGCAGCCTGGCCGCGGCTCGACCGGTTCAAGGAGCACACGCTCGAACTTCCCATCGGGACTGAGATCGTCTCCGCGGAAAGGGAAGGTGCCCTGCGGGAGCTCCTCTCGAACGGGCTTTCCTTCGGCAAGGGCGTGATCCGGGTCATCGCTGCGACGCGCTCCAAAGCGGCGGGCGCAGGGACCGTTTTCTCCACCCGCCGCGCCTGCCCGCGATGCGGGAGAAGCTTCGAGGAGCTTGACCCGCGCCTGTTCTCGTACAACTCCCGGCACGGCTGGTGCCCCTCCTGCTACGGCACGGGGGTGCAGCTCTCGGGGTTCGACGCCGAACAGACCGGCGAGGAGATCTGGTGGAACGACTGGTGGGGGGGACCCGAAAAGACCTGTCCCGCGTGCAGCGGCGAACGCCTCAGGCCTGAGGCGCTGGCCGTGAGATTCAGGGGAAAGAACATTGCCGATTATGCGCGGCTGCCCGTGGCCGAGGTGGCGCGCGAGATGGACGGGCTGCGCCTGTCTCCCAGGGAGACGGATATCGCGCGTGACCTCATCGCCGAGATCCTCTCCCGGCTTGCCTTCCTCCAGAGCGTGGGGCTCTCCTACCTCGCCCTCGATCGCTCCGCTCCGACCCTCAGCGGAGGAGAAGCGCAGCGCATCAGGCTCGCCTCCCAGCTCGGCTCGAACCTGCGGGGAGTGTGCTACATCCTGGACGAGCCGACCATCGGCCTTCATGCCCGGGACAATCTCGTTCTCCTTGACACGCTTCATGCCCTGCGCGCGAAGGGGAACACGGTCATCGTCGTGGAGCACGACGAGGAAACCATCCGCCGGGCGGAGTATATCGTGGATCTCGGCCCGGGGGGCGGTGTGAATGGAGGATACGTCGTGGCGGAAGGCACGCTCGGGGCGATCATGCGCAGCCGTGCCTCCCTCACCGGCAGGCTCCTGAAAGTCCCCCTGAAGCACGCGATGATCGGCAGGCCCCCGGCAACGGAGACAGGAAGCGCGATCCGGGTCCGGAATGCCCGGCTTCACAATTTGAAGAACATCGACGTCGATGTGCCCCTGGGCAGGCTCACCTGCGTCACCGGTGTGAGCGGAAGCGGCAAGAGCACCCTCGTCCGGGATGTGCTGTACGCGAACCTCCGTCACCTTCTGTCCGGTACCAGGCGCCGGCGCGCGAACACTTCTTCCCGTGGTGCCTCGTCGCGGAACGCCGCCGCGCCGTCGAAAGCTCTTCTGGGCTGCGATGCGATCGAGGGATGGCAGGGCATCGAGCGGGTGCTCGAAGTGGACCAGACTCCCATCGGCAAGACCCCCCGATCCTGCCCGGCGACGTACGTCGGGATCTGGGACGACATCCGCCGGCTGTTCGCCGGATCCAACGAGGCACGGATGCGTGGGTACACGGCGAGTCGTTTCTCATTCAACGTCTCCGGCGGACGATGCCCGGAATGCGAAGGCCAGGGAGTGAAGAAGATCGAGATGAGCTTCCTGCCCGATGTGACAGTGGGCTGCGACGCGTGCCAGGGTGCACGGTTCAATGCCGAGACGCTTTCCGTCAGGTTCCGCGAGCGAAGCATCGCCGAGGTCCTCGCGATGAGCGTGGACGAAGCGGCCGGGTACTTCGAGTTTCACCCGGGGATCCGTCATGCGCTCCAGCTCCTCCAGCAGGTCGGCCTTGGCTACCTCTCGCTGGGCCAGCAGAGCCCGTCTCTGAGCGGAGGCGAGGCACAGCGCATCAAGCTCGTCACGGAGCTGGCCAAGGCTCGGGTGCCGGCGAACGGGGCGCTTCCCGCCCCAACAGCAGACACGCCGGGTCCCCGGGGTTTCACCCCGCTCCGCACTCTCTACCTCCTGGACGAGCCCACCATCGGTCTGCACATGGCGGACGTGGAAAAGCTGGTGCGCGTGCTGCATCGGCTCGTGGACGCGGGAAACACCGTGGTGATCATCGAGCACAACATGGACGTGATCGCGGAGGCCGACTGGGTTCTGGATCTCGGCCCCGAGGGCGGCGAGGAAGGCGGGAGAATCGTAGCAGAAGGGACGCCGACCCGGCTCGCGACGAGCAGGTCGGGTTCGCACACGGCCCGGTTCCTTGCGAAGTTCGTGGAAAAGCGGCGTGGCGAAAAGATACGCCCCGCGCGGCCTAAGCCTTCGGGAAGGGGTCTTTCCGCATCCTCCAAATGATCAGGAGCGGGGCGATGATCCACGAGACATTCGCCCCCACCACCGATGCGAGGTGCGGAGTGGCGTGGGGCCCCCAGATCTCCTCGCTCAGGATGATCGTCACGTTGGTGAGCATGACCGACGCGTACACGATGCTCGAAACCCGGATCCAGTTGCGTCCCTTGATGAACGCATAGATGGCAAAGGCGTAGTACGGCCCGAAGAAAAGTGCGTCGATCCAGATCGTGGCCCGCCACCACACGGGCCGCGCGTTCAGGAGGGGATCGAAGGTCCGTCCCCACCAGTGGCCGAGGTCGACGACGGCGCGAGGCGGCCACGCCGGGTAGGTGAAGCTGGCCGTGTTCGTGATGATGATCTGCTCGATATCGAAGACGTAGCTGATCGCCACCAGGTTGAAGATGAAGTAGATCAGAAGCAGGACATCCAGGGGACGCTTTCTGAGCGGGAACGCATGCTGCATTGAGTTCCTCCGGGAGCAATTGTTCCCCATCATAGCACGCCCGGATATTGACGGACACCGGCCCCATTGGGCGCTGCACAATACAGCGTTTTGGTAGTTGTAAGGAGTCCGATAAACGTGACATGGATCAGTGCCCGCAGGCCCGTGGGCGAGGACAATCGAGCGGCCTCTGCCATGAGATCTCATAGTCGCTGAAGATGTGCGGTTTGTTGCGCTGGCGACGGGCTTCCAGCATCCGTCGAGGCGGCAGCCCGCATCACTCCTTCTGGAAGGGCGTGCCCAGGGACGAGGGGGGATTGGCATCCATCGCGCGCAGGATCTTCGCGACCCGCTTCGAGACGTGACAGCTTTCCCCCCGGCTTGCTTTCTAGTTAAACACCAGCATCATTCTGCCCATTGTCTTGATAAGTGGCCGACGCCATCCTTGCGCTCCGCGCATCTCAGAAATCCTCGCCCTACCAACCCTGCCAGCCCAACATGCTTCAGTCGACAGGAGTTCTTGCGCTTCCACCCCCACTGGCACGCAATCTTCCTGGAAGGAGGATTCGACCATGACGGCCGCTTCCTCCATATCCCATTCGGAAATCTCGAGAAGATGGCACAGGCGTTCCGCCAGCGCGTGCTTGCCTTGTTCCTTGACCTCGGCCTCCTCCCGCGCGACCGCGCCGAGAGCCTTCTGTGTTGGCGCCGCTCAGGTTTCAGCGTCGACGGCTCGGTCGGGCTGTATGCCACGGATCCTGCTGCCATGGAGCGCCTTGCGCAGTACATGGCTCGCCCGCCGATCTCCTTGAGCAAGGTCACCCTCCAGGAGCAAGGCGCCAATGTCCTCTTCCACGCGAAATACAACCCCTACTTCCGCCAAAGCCTCAAGCTCTTCGCGGTAACGGACTTCATCGCCGAGCGTACACAACACCTCCCACCCAAAGGGGTACACCACATCCGCCGCTACGAGCTGTACTCATCGCGCACACGATCCACATGGGCCCGCCTCATCGCAAAGATCTACGGCGCCGATCCCTTCACCTGCCCTCGCTGTGCAAACAGCGTGCGGGTTCTGGCCATCATCACAGACCCTTCCCAGGTCGACAGAATCCTCCGCCATCTCATCAAGATCGGTCGTGCTCCGCCGGGGTTCATACTCGCTCCACTGCACTGAGATCCACCCAGCTCCCGCGCTGGCTTTTCTCACTCGAGCGGCCTGAGGTCTGTTCCCCACGATCGCTGCCCAGCGATGGGTCCACTCCTTCCCTTCCCTGACCCTCAACGACCCCGCAATTCCGGCCCTTTCATCCGCCTCGCACAATCCGTCTTGCGCA
>JBEKXR010000400.1:0-4158 GCA_049511935.1 Spirochaetia bacterium
GCACGCTGCTCGCCGCCATTTTCGTGTCGATGATCTACTACGGCCTGAACCTGATCAACGTCCAGGTCTTCTACCAGATGCTCGCCGTCGGGCTGGTGCTGATGCTGGCCCTCTTTATCGAGGGCCTGCGGGTCCGCTACCTGCAGGCGGCCAAGGCCAAGGGAATCAAGGTCTAGAGGAAGCGGCAGTGAGCGGCGACAGAGTCAACGCACGGGTGTGGATCGCGAGCCGCTGGGACAGCTTCGGCCTGCCGGCGCTCATCGCCGTCCTGCTCGTGGTCTTCTCCCTGCTCTCCTCGACCTTCGCGAGCGGGTACAACCTGTTCTCCAACCTCGCCTTCTCATCGCTCGTGGGCATCGGCGCAATTGGCATGGTGTTCTGCATCATGAGCGGAGATTTCGATATCTCCGTCGGATCGATGTCCGCGCTGGCCGGAGTGCTGGGCGCTTCCCTCGTCGGCCGCATCGGCGGGGTGGGCGCAGTGCTGGTCACCGTCGTCACGGCGACCGTGTGCGGGTTGGTGAACGGGGTCTTCGTCACAAAGCTGAAGATCCCGGCGTTCATCACCACTCTGGGCATGCAGTACGTCTACAGGGCCATCGCCTACATCTACACCAGCAACACGCCCGTGTACATCAAGGATCCCTTCTGGCTGTTCCTGGGCAGCGGCACGGTCCTCGGCATCCCCTTTCCCATCATCATCACCGCGGTATGCTTCGCGGCGGCCGTGTACGTGCTGCGCAAGACTCCCTTCGGCCGCTACGTGGTCGCGGTGGGCACGAACAAGGCCGCGGCAATGCTCTCGGGCATCAACGTGGACTACATCAAGAACATGGTGTTCGTGCTCGTGGGGTTCTTCGTCGGCATCGCCACGGTGGTCACCGCCTCCTACCTGGGCAGCGTGAACCCCGGTATGACCGGGCAGGGCTACGAGTTCCAGGTCATCACGGTGGTGGTGCTCGGAGGCACCGCGCTCACCGGCGGCAACGGGAACATGCTGGGCGCGTTCTTCGCCGCCCTTTTTCTCACCTACCTGCAGAACGGCCTGGGCCTGAAGCAGGTCAACTCCTACTGGCAGTTCGTGGCCACCGGCCTGGTCCTGATCTTCGCGGTGGGCATCAACCGAGTAAAGTCCGCCCTCCTGGGTCAGCGGGAGGTCTGAGGTCGGATGAGCGCAAGGAGGCAAGAAACATTCACCCGCGAGGCACCGATTCATTTCTCAATCCAAGTGATGGAGGTCATCGAATGAAGAGAATCATGTCGATCCTGCTCGTGCTCGCCGTGATGGCGGGGACCGCGTTCGCCAGCGGCGGCGGTGAGAACGCGAAGAAAGAGGTCACCATCGGGTTCTCCCTGTGGACCATGAAGTACACGTTCTTCCAGGCCGTGGAGAAGGGCGTGCGGGACGCCTGCAAGGAGCTGGGCTACAAGTACATCATGATCGACCAGAACGAGGACGCCACCAAGATGGTGAACGACCTGAACAGCCTGGTCGGTCAGAAGGTGACCGGCATCGTGATCACGCCGGTGGACCCGGGCGCTATCGGGCCGGCGGTACAGAAGGCCCGGGACGCGAAGATCCCAGTGGTATGCGCCGACATCGGCAAGACCGGCCCGGTCAACGCCCTCTTGATCTCCAACAATAAGAAGGGCGGCGAGATGGCCATGGAATACATGGACAAGCTGTTCAAGGAGAAGGGGATCACTTCCAAGAAGGTGGGCGTGGGCCGCGTGCAGCCCCAGTACACCTATGCGAGCCAGCGCGGTGACGGATTCGTGGCCAAGGCCAAGGAGCTGGGCTACATCGTGGTGAGTGACCTCGTCACCCAGCCCCCGACGGCGGAGGGCGGTTACGACACCATGCAGCAGATGCTCTCCGCGAACCCCGACATCGCGGGCGTGTTCTTCGCGAGCGGCCGCGAGGCCGTGGGCGGTTCCAACGCCATCAAGGCCGCGGGCAAGAGCACCCTCGTTGTCGGCTACAACGGGGACCCCGAAGAGATCCAGGCGATGAAGGACGGGATCATGGCGGGCGACATCGCCCAGCAGCCCTATTACATCGGCTACCAGAGCGTGATGATCCTGAAGGAGATCTTCGCCGGCAAGACCTACGAGGACGCAGTCGTCCCGGTGGACGTCGCCCTGCTCACTCCGAGCACCATCGACGAGTTCCAGAAGAAGGTCGACGCCCTGATGAAGAAATAGGGGCTACGCCCCTCGCGGGGCGGCCTGCCGGGCCGCCCCGTGTTTGATGGAAGCGCCCGCAAATGACGACACGGAACTATCTCGTCTTCGACATCGGCGCGAGCGGCGGTCGCGCCGTGGTGGCGTGCTTTGACGGCAGCCGGTTCAACGCCGACGTGACCCACCGCTTCGACAACCGGCCGGTGCGCGCCGGCGGGACGCTGTACTGGGACGTCCTCAGGCTCTTCTCGGAGATCGGGATCGGCATCCAGCGGACGCTCCGCGCGTACCCGGAGATCGCCTCGGTCGGGATCGACACCTGGGCGACCGACCACGCCTTCATCGACGCCGGCGGCAGGCTGCTTGCCAACCCCGTCCACTACCGCGACGAGCGAAGGCATGTGCTGAGCCAGGAGCTCTTCCGCATTCTTCCCGCATGGGAGCTGTTCCAACTCTCAGGCATTTTCATCATGTCCATCTGGGGTGTGTTCAACTTCTACGCGCTGAAGGTGGACCGCGCACCCGAGCTCGCTCGTGCCCACCGCTTCCTGATGATGCCGGACCTCTTCGCCTGGCTGCTCACCGGTGAGGTCACCAACGAATACTCGAACGCGACGACCACCGTCGCGTGCAATCAGGTCACGAGGAGGTGGGAACCGAAGGTCCTCGACGGGCTCGGCATACCACGAGGCATTTTCTCCGCCCCGGTGATGGCGGGGACGAGGATCGGGTGCATCAACCAGCGGGTGCGCGGCGAGCTGGAGTGCCCGCCCATACCCGTGATCGCGCCGGCCACTCACGACACCGCGTCGGCAGTCGCCGGCATCCCTGTCGTGGAGGCGGACAGGAGCTGGGCGTTCGTCAGCCTGGGGACCTGGGGCGTGGTCGGGATGGAGACGGAGGCGCCGATCATCAGCCGCGAGGTCTTCGACAGCGGCTTCGGCAACGAGGGTGGTGCGGGCGGAAGGTCCTTCCTCGCGGTGAACGTCACCGGGCTGTGGATCGTGCAGCAGTGCCGGGAGCGATGGTGCAAGGACGATGGGGCCGAGATCTCCTGGGACGACATCGTTCAAGCGAGCCTCGCCGCCGAGCCCTTCCGCTCGCTTATCGACGTGGACGATCCGGTCTTCTCCGCGCCTCAGGCGGACATGCCCGGGGTGATCGCAGGCTACTGCCGGAAGAGGGGAGAAGCTCCGCCCTCGAGCAGGGGGGAGACGGCGCGGTGCGCCTATGAGAGCCTGGTCCTGAAGCTCCGCAGCCGACTCGAGCAGCTGGAGCGGTTATCCGGCCGGAAGATCGAGGTCCTGCACCTGGTGGGTGGGGGCACCCGCAACCTCCTGCTGTGCCAGTGGATCGCCGATGCCAGCGGCAAGGAGGTGATCGCCGGTCCCGTGGAGACGACGGTGGCCGGGAACCTTATCATGCAGATGAAGGCGACGGGCGAGATCGCCGATCTTGTCCAGGGCAGACAGATCGTGGCCCGCTCGTCGGGCCTGAACCGGTGCGCCCCCATGGGCGGCGGGCAATGGGGCGGGGCATGGGGGCGCTTCGAAAGGGAGAAATGATGGCCTTGTTTTCGAAAAGGATCGAACCGGACGTGGCGGAGATGGTGGATGTCCTGTTCCGCCGCAGGATGCCGCGCCGTGTCCATTTCATTGAGCTCTTCCTCGACTCCGAGATCAAGGAAGCGGCATGCGTGCGCTTCGGGCTGTGCGGGGATCTCGATCGGTCCGATCCCTTGTACGAGACAAGGCGGGATGTGGCCGTGCATGCCTTTCTCGGCTACGACATGTTCAGGGTCGGCATCGCCCGAAAGACGGTCTTCGAGACCCGGACCCTCCCGGCGGCGGACACCACGGCGCTTCGCGGGCAGGAGCGCGACAAGAGGGACTGGCAGGAGGAGCACGCCGGCCCGATCCAGGGCTGGAAGGACTTCGAGGCATACCGGTGGCCCAAGGTCTCGGAACTGGATTT
>JBEKXR010000401.1:0-4150 GCA_049511935.1 Spirochaetia bacterium
TCGCTTTCATTCGAGGAAGGAGAGGTGACCGTCCTGGTCGGGGAGAACGGGTCGGGCAAGACCACGCTCCTGCGCCTGCTGAACGGGTTGATCGCGCCCGCGGAGGGCTTTGTCGAGTTCCGCGGGAATCCGGTCGCAGGTGACGGTCTGGCCGCAGTGCGCCGCGAATCCGTGCTCGTCCACCAGTCGCCGCTCCTCTTCCGGGGCACAGTCGCGCTCAACGTGGGCTACGGCCCGAGGATTCGGGGCATGCGCCGGGCGGAAGCCGCCGCGCGGGGCTCCGCGGCCCTTCGACGGGTCGGGCTTCCGGGATTCGAGCGCCGCCGTGCATCCGCCCTCTCGGGTGGAGAGGAGCAGCGCGTTGCCCTCGCGCGGGCGCTCGCGCTGTCGCCACGAGTCCTGCTCCTCGACGAACCCATCTCGAACGTGGACGAACAGTCTCGCCGGGAGATCGAGGCGATCATCCGGGACGTGTCTGCCTCCGGCACGACGGTGATCATGAGCACGCACAACATGCAGCTCGCGTACCGCCTGTGCGACCGGCTCCTGCGGCTGGATGCCGGTGTGCCGGAGGAGGTGGAGGAGAACATCCTGAAGGGAAGGATCGAGGGGATAGACGAGCAGTTCGCGTACTTCCGCTCCGGGGGGACGCTCCTTCGTTGCCCGGCGCGGCAGGGCGATTTCGTGGTGGCGGTGCTTCCCTGCGACGAGCTGATCCTCTCTCGCCGGCAGCTCGATTCCAGCGCGAGGAACCAGCTCAAAGGCATCGTCACGGAAACGCGGCCTCACGGAAGTCTCCTGACCGCGGTCGTCGACTGCGGTGTTCCCCTGAGGGCGCTGATCACCCGGGAGGCGGCTGCGGAAATCGGCGTGGCACCGGGTGCCGCGTGCGTGGTAACCTTCAAGGCGTCCGCGGTGCGGCTGCACTAGGAGTGCGAGGAGCGTAATGATCGATCTCGACCGTGCCCTGGAAATCGTTCGGAGCGTCCCTGCCAGCGCCCGGGTGGAAACAATACTTCTCGAAGATGCCCTCGGCCGGGTGCTTGTCCGGGAAGTGCCTTCCCCCATCGATTCGCCGCCCTTCGATAAATCGGCAATGGACGGGTTCGCTGTCGGGGAGGGAGACGATTCGGTGGAGCTCAGAATCGTGGACACCGTGGCGGCGGGAGGGGTGCCGGCCCGGGCCGTCCGCACGGGAGAGTGCGTCCGAATCATGACCGGCGCCATGCTGCCTCCGGGGACGAGCCGGGTGATTCGCGTGGAATACGTCCATGAGGAGCCGGGCAGGATTCGTGTCCTGACGCCCGAGCAGGGTGACAATGTCATCCGCCGGGGCGCCAGCCTCCGGGCAGGCGAGCCCGTTCTACGGCCAGGGGTGATCGGTCCCAAGGATGTGGGAGCGCTGGCGGCGTCAGGGATCGACCGGGTTGTCGTGGCCGTGCCGCCGAGGGCAGCCATTCTCTGCACCGGGCCGGAGATCCGCCCTGCCGGCGTTCCCCTGGGCCCGGGCCAGATCTACGACAGCAATGGGCCCCAGCTTCGCGCCCAGCTTGCCGCAATGCGCTGTCCCGGCAGGGTCCGGACCGGTGTAGAAGATCGACCTGGGCCTCTCGCCGTGGCGATGGAAGAAGCCCTTTCCGGATGCGACGTGCTCCTTCTCACGGGCGGTGTCTCCGCGGGCAGCTTCGACTATGTGCCCGGCTGCCTCCAGGAGACAGGTGCGGAGATCCTTTTTCATGGCGTGGCGGTAAAGCCCGGGAAACCCACCCTCTTCGCGCGCCGCGGCGAGCAGTACATCTTCGGGCTGCCGGGCAATCCCGTGTCGACATTCGTGATCTTCGAACTGTTCGTAAAACCGTTTCTCTTCCGGCGCATGGGTATCGACTGGGTGCCCGCCTCGTACCGGGGAACGCTCGCGCACGCGCTCAAGAGAATCGCGGCCGAACGTACCGAGTTTCTGCCCGTGCGCGTCCGGCAGGGACTCGTGGAGGCGGTCGGGTACCACGGCTCTTCACATCTGAACGCGCTGGCGGAAGCCGACGGCCTGGTGAGAATCGAGGTCGGGGTTCATGAGCTTCCGGAAGGGACACACGTGGATGTTCGACCGCTTTGACCGCGCGATCACATACCTGCGCATCTCCGTGACCGACAAGTGCAACCTGCGCTGCCGCTACTGCATGCCTGCTGAGGGCGTGCCGCCGCGCCGGCACGAGGACCTTCTCACCCTCGAGCAGCTCGCCGAGGCGGCCAGGGCAGCCGTGGGACTCGGCGTCACCAAGATCCGGCTCACCGGCGGTGAGCCCCTGGTGCGGCGCGGTGTCGTGGAGCTGGTGCGCATGATCGCCTCCATCGATGGCCTGAAGCAGCTTGCCCTTACGACGAATGGGACGCTCCTTGCGGCTCGTGCGCACGAACTTCGCGCCGCCGGCCTCGGCTCAGTGAATGTCTCCCTGGATACGCTGGACCCCGAGCGATATCGCGAGATCACCCGGGGCGGATCGATCGATGACGCACTGGCGGGCATCCGTGCCGCCCGGGCCGAGGGCTTTCCGCTGAAGCTCAACATGGTCCTGCTGGACGACTTGTCCAGGCGGGAGATCGAGTCGATGAGGGGATTCTGCGCCTCGATCGGCGCGCGGCTTCAGCTCATCAACCATTTCGAGCTGTCCCGCAGGAAGGGAGAAGACTACGCGTTCGACCGGCCTCCCTCGTGCGCGGGATGCAACCGTATCCGGCTCCTCGCCGACGGCGCATTGAAACCGTGCCTCCACTCGGACTACGAGGTACGGCTGGATCCGGCCCGGCCCGGCGAGAGCCTTCGGGAGGCGATCCTCGCCAAGCCACGGCGCGGAGGCGTCTGCATGAACCGCTCGATGCAACAGATCGGAGGCTGAGAATGGGTTTGAGCCATCTCGACGATCAGGGACGCGCGCACATGGTAGATGTCTCCTCGAAGGACAGGGTGCGGCGCACTGCCCGGGCATCCGGCACGATTCTCATGCAGGAGGAAACCCTCCGGCTCCTCCGCGAGGGTCTCCTGAAAAAGGGCGATGCCTTTGCGGTCGCCCGGGTGGCGGGGATTGCGGCGGCCAAGCGCACGGCGGAGCTGATCCCCCTCTGCCACAACATCAGGATCGACCAGGTCGGCATCGACCTGGCCCTGCAGGAAGACGGTGTGCGCATCGATGCCACTGCCGTATGCACGGAGAGCACGGGCATCGAGATGGAAGCGCTCACCGCCGTCGCCGTCGCGGCGCTGACGCTGTACGACATGTGCAAGGCCGCCGACACAACGATGAGGATCGTCGACATCCACCTCGTCGAAAAGACGAAGGCCGAAAAATGACCAAGCAGTTCACGGTCCTTTCGCTCAACATCTCCGCGCGCACCGGCGAGCAGAAGAGGCCGGTGGAGCGGGCGGTTCTCCGGGAAGGCCACGGCATCGTGGGCGACGCCCACGCGGGAGACTGGCACCGGCAGGTTTCGCTCCTCGCCGACGAGGACATCGAGACGCTTCGCGGCAGGGGAATCGAGATCGGGTTCGGCGATTTCGCGGAGAACATCACGACCCGCGGTATCGACCTCGCCTCTCTGCCCATCGGCGCCCGGCTTTCCATCGGACCCGCGCTGCTGGAGATCACGCAGATCGGGAAGGAGTGCCACACCGGATGCGCGATCTCCCGCGCTACGGGAGACTGCGTCATGCCGAGGAAGGGAGTGTTCGCCCGGGTGATCCTGGGCGGGGAGATCGACCGTGAAAGTCGCGGTCATTACGATCTCTGACCGCGCCTCCCGCGGGGAGTACGAGGACATCTCGGGGCCGGAGATCGAAAGAGAAGTCCGGGCGCGTTACCCGTCCGCGGAGGTGTCCCGGTTCGTGGTCCCCGACGAACCGAAGGAAATACTCTCCGCGCTGGAATCGCAGGCAGGCGTGGATTTCATCCTCACCACCGGCGGAACAGGTCTCTCTCCCCGGGACGTGACGCCCGAGGTGACGAGGCGGTTCTGCGAGAAGGAGATCCCCGGAATCGCCGAGACATTCCGTGCCCAGTCCTACGAGGAAACTCCCGCGGCAATGCTTTCGCGGGGTTTCGCGGGACTGCGGGGCAGCACCGTGGTCGTGAACTTCCCCGGCTCCCCGAAGGCGGTC
>JBEKXR010000402.1:0-4138 GCA_049511935.1 Spirochaetia bacterium
GACTTGTGTTTTTTTGGAGGTGTGGACACCCAGGAGCTCCTGCCGCACGCAGCACCGCCGGAGATCGAGCATTCAGTGGTCAACCTCATTCGCGACTACGGATCAGGCGGCGGATTCGTGCTCGCACCATCGAGCAACATAGAGCCCGACACTCCGCCGGAAAACGTTGTTGCGCTGTACGAGGCTGCGCTGAGGCACGGAGCCTATCCACTACGCACATCTGAAAATCCTTAAAGGAGGCGACTGAGATGAGCATGGGAATCAAAATTGGAGTGATAGGGTTGGGGCGCGCAGGCGAGAAGCATGCGCTCACCTATCACAAATTGCCCCTCGTCAACCTTGCCGCGATCTGTGACCAGGACGAAAAGCGGCTGAACTTCTACTGCCAGAAACTCGGGACGAAGGGGTACCGCGACTACCGCGAGCTGCTTGCCGATGAGAGTATCGACGCGGTAAGCATCGTCATGCCGGACACTCTGCATCTCGATGTCACACGCGCCGCCATCGAGAAAAAGAAGCATATCCTGCTGGAGAAACCGATTGCGTCAACCCTGGAAGACGGGAAAAAGATATGCGAGCTCGCCGAGAAGAGCGAGAGGGTTTTCATGGTCGCGCACATCCTGCGATTCATGGCGGCCCATTCTCTTGCGTACAAGAGCATCTCCGCTGGCGAAATCGGAGACATTGTCCACATCTGCGCCCGCCGAAACAGCACGATTGCTGGCGCGGAAATGTACAGCTCCCATCACACCGATACCCACATACATCTCATGGTCCATGATATCGACTACATCAACTGGATCACCCGGAGCCGTGCGAGGAAGGTCTACGCAAAAGGCCGGCAGATCCTGCTGAAAACGCTCAACATGAGGGATGCAGTCCTTGCGACGGTGGAGTACGAAAACGGCGTCGTCGCTGTAATTGAGGCATGCTGGATACTTCCTGCAAACTCGCCCTTCGAGCTCGATGACAGGATGGAGATTGTCGGGACCAAGGGAGCGTTATACCTCGATGGCATATGCAGAGGCCTCGACATTGTTTCACAGAACAAGGTGACAAGACCCGATACCGTTGCCTGGCCGGAAGTGAATGGCGTCGTCGGCGGCAGCATTTTTGAAGAGCTTACTGCATTCGTCAACTGCGTTATAAGCAATCAGAAGCCGCTGATCGGAGCCCGCGAGGCGTTGGAGGCGCTCGTTGTGGCGGACGCCATCGATCGGTCCATCAAGGAAGGCAGAGAGATAATCCTGTGACAGGGTCGAATGATCTGGGGTGCCTGCTGATCTGATGGCATGCAGGGCCGATCCGAACACCTGTCCTTTCGATGATTTACCGGGCCTTCGTCCCGTCTTTTACCATCGCCGGGGTTGTGTAGTCTATGATGCTCCGGGCCTTTTGTTTGTTGTAGTCTGTGGCCCTCGCGGGAATCTGGCATGGATTTCTTGCCTTGCCCGGTAGATTCAACGCGCGGACTGTCTGCCGCATGATTTTTTCACGTCTGATTTGTCTACGGCCCGCCACGCGCGACTAGGAACGATTCTCTTGGTCGCAAAACATGCCAGGGTACCAAGCAGGGTACCAAAATCTCGGAAAAGCCAGTAACAAGCGGTAGAAGCCAGTATTGACGAAAAGCCCATAAATACCTATGTTTTTCTCAATCTGGATGAAGAGAGGATAAGCGGTAGAACGCCTGCAATAGGTTCCCAAGCTGGAGTCGGGAGTTCGATTCTCCTCGCTCGCTCTCATAAGGACTTTTTAAGTAAGGAATTGGAGAGCGGTCGAAAGACGAGGCATCGAAAAACTCCCTGCTCTGAGCAGAATCCTGAGCAAAAATCCCGGCCTGTGCCCGTCGTCCGAGTACCGTCCATAAGACCTCCGTTCTCACGAAGAATCATGGAATCGCCCTCCAAGAGAGCTTCGAGTTGTGCCAGCTGTTGATCGTCGTCGCCGGTCGTAACCCCTTCTTAGACTCATGGATCGCGCAGGCCGTTTTCACGGTGGCGCTGATTCCGACGCCGCCTCTCCGCAGCCGCCTACTCCTCGCGGATACTCTCCTCGCTCGCATCCTTCCAGAATCGCCGCTCCGCAAGGTACGCCGCGCCCACCGCTTCCTCGCGCGGCTGCGAGGGAGCGATCTCCATGGCGAGATCCACCAGCATTTCCGGGATGACCTTCTGCCTCACCTTGATCCACATTGGCTCGTGCAAATGCTCCCCGAGCACGCCCACGGGCCCGCCGATGATGAGCGTACGCGGGTTGTACAGCTTGATGATCTTGCTCATCGCGTCTCCCAGCAGGGTTCCCAGCTCGAAGAGCGTGGATTGGGCAAGGCGGTCACCCGCGGTGGCGGCGTCCCGGATCACCTCGAGGGTGAGCCTGTCATCAGCGCGGTGCTTCTGGAGGGACGAGATCACGCCCTCGGAAAGCCGTCGCTGGAACCGTTGTAGGATGCTCGAGCTGGAGACGACGGTCTCGAGGCATCCGATGTTGCCGCAGGAGCAGCGGGCCCCCTCTTCTTCCACGACGAGATGGCCCACCTCCCCCGCCATCCCGTGGCTGCCATGGTACGGTTCCTGGCCGATCATGATGCCGGCGCCGACTCCGGCTCCGAGGTAGAGGCATCCATGAATACAGCAAAGCCTCGAAAAACCTGGCTGCGGCCCGCTACAAGCGAAGCTCGTCTGGTCTTCATGGACAGACCTTGCTGTTCTTACGACCGCGCGCCAGAAACCAGAGAGATCGCCGAGCTGGAGCCCGCGGCGGAGCCAGTGCTGCGGGCGGCAATCCCGGCAATGGCGAGAGCCGGGCTGCAGGTTGGGGCGCTGCCGGTGTTGACGATCCGCGGGGAGCGCTACACGACCGTGAGCAAGGGCAAGGAGCAGGCCGGCACAATCCCGCGCCCCCATGAAGCCGGCAGGTGTCCAAGCGACTCTTTGATGAGGGATTCCCCATAGTGTGATGCGCGAAGCGTGTCAGCAGGCGGACCCGCCGCCGAGCAATTTCTGAACTTTTTCCGTGAGGATCTTCAGATCGAACGGCTTTTCCAGGATCTCCAACGCGCCCTCCTTGAGAAGCTCGAGCGCCGAGTCGTCGACCGTGAAGCCAGTCACTACCATGACCTTGATGTCCGGGTCCGCCATGAGAAGCCGCGCAAGGCATTCCCGGCCCCCCATGTCGGGCATCACCAGGTCCAGGATAACGAGGTCGAAATCCCCACCTTGGGAGAAACGTGAGAGGGCGTCACGTCCGTTCGTAGCCGAGATAACAGCGTACCCGCACGCTTGGAGGACACGGCAAATCACCTCGCGCACCTGCAGCTCATCGTCTACGACGAGGATCTTCCCCCGGCCCCGGGCGAGTGTCGGCACAACGACCTGCTCCTGCTGCCCCTCGACCCTGCGATCCGTCACCGGAAGAAAGATCTCGAAGGTCGAGCCTTTCCCCACCGTACTATGAACGTCAATGAATCCACGGTGGCTCGCCACTATTCCATAGACCACCGCGAGACCGAGACCCGTTCCGCTCCTCTCTCCCTTTGTTGTGACGAAGGGGATGAACAACTTCTCGAGGAGCTCTGGAGGCATCCCGATTCCCGTGTCGCGGACTCTCAACACGATGTACCTGCCCGGCCGTGCGTTCAGGTACCGTCCTGCCTGCTCCTCCGAAAGCTCCACGTTTGTCGTCTCGATCGTAAGCGTTCCGCCTGCTATGCGATTGTTCCTTTGCATCATCGCATCACGGGCGTTCACGCAGAGGTTCACCAAGACCTGACTCATTTGATTCGGGTCCGCCTCAACGGTCCACAGCGAAGGAGAAAGGGCAAGTTCGACGGCGATTTCTGGGGGGAAGGTCCGATGGAAAATCTCGTATGTCTCTCGGGTCACCTCGTTAAGCGAGATGTTCAGTCGCGTTCCAGATGCCTGCCGGGTGAAAAACCGCAACTGCTGGGTCAGGCCCGTCCCTCGGTCAACCGCTGCCTTGATCTGCATCAAGTCCTGGTACATCTTTGTATCGCGCGGGGCGTTGAGGAGGAGCAATTGCAGGTAGCCGCTGATCGCGGTGAGGAGGTTGTTGAAGTCGTGCGCGATCCCTCCGGCCAGCTGTCCCAGGGCGTCCATCTTCTGGACTTGGAGGATCT
>JBEKXR010000403.1:0-4132 GCA_049511935.1 Spirochaetia bacterium
ACAGTTTTCGGTTCTGCTACAAAAATACCTTCAAATTCCCTGCAAATTCGAGGGGTGTGCACTTTTTAAGACGTCCAAACTGTAGAAGATGGGCTTGACCGATGTTTCCTGATCGTTCAGCGAATGTTCACCCGCCATGAGGGAGAGAAAATCGATGCCCGCGGTGATGGTCTCAGAAACGGGACGGCCGGTCATGTCCGATTCGAATCGAAGGATGTCATGTGCCATCCTGTTGGTTTTCAGGATCACCCCTTGTCGATCGATGAGGATGATGCCGGTGTCCACGAGCTCGAGGACCGCGTTCTGCTGCTGGATGAGCCCCTGTTTCTCCGTGAGCGAGGCGGTCAACTCCAGCTCCCGCTCGATGGCATTCACCGAAGCGACGATGAGACCGAGTGAGTGTTCGTGGCTCTTCTCAAGCGGGCAGGAAAGGTTCAGACATCCCACAATCCTTCCCGCCCGGTGGATCGTAGATGAATTGCAGCTCCAACCGTGATTGTCTTGCAGCCAGTGTTCCTCCCCATGGATCTGGACAGGCCCGTCTATGAAAAGCGAAGTCCCCATGCCGCTGGTTCCAATCACCCTCTCAGTGTGCACAGTTCCCTGATGGGGGAAATTTGTCATGCAACGGATCTCATCGTCGCTCACGACCTCGAGAACCACGCCGTCCTCGTCGGTCAGGGTGATGAGAGACCTGCTGCCCTTGATGATCTTATGCAGCTCGTGCAGATAGGGAACGGCGGCCTCGAGCAGGTTAGCGCGGAGCGTTTTGCGTCGTGCCAGCTCAGAAGGTTCCACGCTGATGCAGCCGCAGCTTCGATACGGATCGATACCGAACGCCCGTGATCTCCGCCAGGATTCGAGAATGAAGGGCCTGATGTCTTCGCCGAGGATCTCTTCGTTCTGGACTGCAAAACGTCTCCAGCAGTTTTGAAGCGACTCGGAGTCAGTCATGCCCCGAGTATAAGGCATGCCAGTGCATCGAACAAGGCAAATGATCAGCTCTTCGTCCCTGGCCTCCAACAAGCCCGTGGAAACCCAAGTAATTACGAATCCCTGCTACCACCAAAAGGTTTCGCTCGCCTCGGAAGCTAGTGGTCCAGAATGGCTGCCGCGTTTTCGTCCAGCTCCCGACCCACGCTCCTGAGGTTTTGATCCAGCTGCGCCATCATCCGCGCTCCAAAGACGGGCACGATGCATTCCCCGCGGCTGGGGAGAAAATTGAGAGCGACCTGTGACGAGGTCCTCCCGCGCTGTCGGCCGATCTCCTGCAGACAGTCGATGACCCTCCACGTCAGATCACTTTCCCTCTGCTCCGGCTGATCATCCCAGCGGTCCCCCCGCCCGACCCTGCTGTCCGGGGCCGGCGCCGCGCCCTTGCGGTACTTGCCCGAAAGCCACCCGCCCGCGAGGGGAGACCATGCCAGCAGGGTCAGACCTTCATCCCGGCAGGCTAGCAGAAGCTCCCATTCCGTGCTCCTCACCAGGAGGCTGTACTCGGCCTGCAGGGAGACAAGGAGAGACCACCCGCGCATTCTCTCCAGCATGATCGCCCGGGTGAGCTGCGAGGCGGTGAAATTGGACACGCCGATATAGCGGACCTTCCCTGATCTCACGAGGTCCTCAAACACACCGAGCGTCTCCTCGAGCGGGTGGACATATCGAAGCAATGCGCCTGGTAGAGGTCGATATAGTCGGTCTGCAGCCGGGAGAGACTGTCCTCCATGGACCGAAGGATATGTTTCCGCGAAGGCCCGAAATCGTTCGGGCCTTCTCCTGTCGGAAAGAACACTTTTGTCGCGAGCACCATCTCGTGTCGACAGCTTCTCGCCTTCGCCCAGGACCCCAGAATGGATTCGGATGCCCCGCCGTTGTAGGTGCTAGGCCCTGCGCGAAATCGTGGTAGTACAAACCGTCTCGTCCCGTGCCGCTACGCAAGACGACGAGAAACCGGGCCGCTTTCTCACCAACGGGGAAGGGAATCCATTGCCAGGCGCCCGTTTCCAGGATAAGGGCCTGGCCGGCGCAGAACCGCACGGCGGTGATCCCGGCAAGCCCACCGTTCGAGCCTTCCTGCGGCGGCGCGACGCAGAATACCGCTTCGCCTTCCAGCGCGATCAACGCCTCCCGGGTGCGCAGGTGACGTTCCAGCCTGGCAAGGACCATGGGGCGCCAACACGCTCACCAGCACTCCTGCAGAACAGGGCGACGGGAGCCCCAGGTTCGCGTCAATGTCAGTGTAGGTGTACTCCTTCCCCTTTCCCGGAAGCTCCCATTGTTCAGGCGTCAGCAAGTGCCCGATGCCTTTCAGCGACTCCCCCGAGAGATCCACGACCCTGAGCTCTATGCCGTTCTCCTTTTGGTGTATGGTCTCATCTTGGCGATGCCGTTGCGCGCCCTGATATGCCGGAGGATCTCCCCCGTCAGCAGCTTCCTGTCCAGGGCCGTTCTCCGCGTCGCAGCCGACGTGCCGGCCGGTACGCCGGCGAGGTACTTGTCCGAGAGCATGCCCCGCGCCAGGGGAGAGAAGGCGATGCATCCGATCCCTTCCTGGTGCAGGACGTCCAGGAGCCCTTTCTCGACCCGTCGATCTGCGCGCCCTGTCATATTGGCGCCACCCCTTTTCCTTGGAAGTTCATCTCACCCTACAAACGTCCTCTGCTCATGAAGAAGTTTCTGGATAAATAACAACCTTCATAGAATCCGGTTTCATAAACTGAAATAAACCGTCCAAAGCCTTGGTCAAGTGAAACTTATGCGTGACAATTTTGTTGAAGTTGTATTTATCCTGGTTCGCTTTCATAAGATTGACACTTGGTATTATCCCGGTGTATGCCAAATTTACTTGTCCAATCAGGCGAATGCTTTTTGCACACAGATGACGGTGCGGATTCAGTTGAATATCGCCGGCATCCACAAAGTGGCCAACTTCAACAAAAGTTCCTCCCTGGCGGAGCATTTCTATGCCTTCTATCATTACTTCAGGAGCCCCGGCGCATTCTATGACAACATCGGCCCCACGCCCGTCAGTCAGATCTTTGATGAATTGATTACGATCTTTTTGAGTTGTTTTTGTCACGTTCAGCGTATGGGTCGCGCCAAAGTCTTTGACAAAGTTCAGGCGAAACTCGGATTTATCAATCGCGATAATCGTACCGGCCCCTAGCAAGCGGGACTTGACGAGGTGACAAAGCCCCACAGGACTAACTCCGAATACGACCACCGTGTCTCCGGTTGTAAAGCCTTCATTCGGCAGAGAACTATGTCCCTTGGCGATATCCAGGGAAAAAGCGACGGCCATAGGCTCGGCAAGCACCGCGATCTCACTAGAGACGTCATCGGAAATTTTATAGAGGTGGCTTCCGGGCAAGACATACATAAGCTCGCTCCACCCACCGAAGAGGTGAGGAGGCACCGACGCATCGATATGGCCGTAACTTCTGAGGTTGTCGCACCAGCTGAATCCATAGGTGTGGTGGCACCAGTAGCAATTCCCGCAGACCATGTCGGGGCTGATAATAATTCGATCGCCCTCATGCAATTCTTTTCCATAAAAATCCGTGATTTTTCTGTCTCGGGGATGTCTGGCTTCAACAATCACCCCTACATTTTCATGCCCTGGAATGGCAGGATATGGCCCGAAAGTTTCTCGCGGCGTCCCGGCATATTGGACAGATTCCCCCTTATAGAAATGCTTGTCCGATTCACATATTCCCGCCATGATCGGTTTGACCAATAGACCGCCCTCTGCAAGAGAAGGCTTCGGGAACTCCCGGATTTCTATTTTTCCAGGTTCAACTAAAACTGCAGCTCGTACCATCTCAGCCATGCTATAGTCCTCCTTATATCTAATCTGAATAATTCACAGCAACGCTCAAACTGCCTATGTCGTTAAATTTACTTCTCTCTCCATCACCAATTACCCGATGACACTATTACTGCAAACGACGTGCCAGCTCCCCTGGGCTTATTCCGGCCGTTTGCAGGCTCTTTCAGGCCTTATGACCGCTTTTAATGAATTCTTTATGTAGCTTATTTGGACATGTCTCGCTACATGTCCGGGATTCTATCCCCACTTCAGGGTGTTGGAGTTGTTCCGGTTGCCGGTCTTAGCCGGGCTGATGCATTTCAA
>JBEKXR010000404.1:0-4113 GCA_049511935.1 Spirochaetia bacterium
AGATCGGTCCGCCGAGAAAGACGCTCACGACGAGCAGGAGGACCAGGGGCAGGTGGACGGCGGACAACATCGGGGCGAGCACCCGGGAGACCGCTGGCCCGACCATGCCCGCCCACGCGGCCAGGGAGGAGGAGGGCACGAGAGCGCCCAGGGCGCCTACGAGCGGCTCCCACCCAATGGCCAGGCCGGCGAGCACACCCGCGGCCGCGAACCACCTCCGGCCCCTCCCTCGGGCCGGAGTGAGGATGAAACGAATGGCGATGACGGCAAATCCGATCGGCATGACCAGAGCGGCAGCCTGGACTGGAACCACACCCACGGTGTCGGTGGGATCGAAGCCGGAGAGGACGAACGACAGCGAAGCGGCGGCGAGGGCCGTGCACACGGCAACCGCGACGAAGGAGGTGCCGGTTGCCACGACGCGTCTCATCGATTCCGGCATCCGCTCGACACCGACGCTCATCGAGAGGTGGCTTTTCTCCCGGGTGGTGATCATGGCGGCGGCGAAGGTGATCCACAGCACGAGGTGGCGCACGTAGTCCGTCGACGCGCGCAGGGCTGATACCCCGAGCAGCCGTGCGACGATGTCCGCCGCCAGGATCAGTGTCGCCAGGAGCAGAAGCACGGGAGAGAACGCGTTCTCAATTGAATGCAGGACTTTCAGCAGACGCCCGCGCGCCATGGAGTCACGGTATCCGGCCCTGCAGCATTCTTCAAGCGGGCAGGACGCGAAGCCGGTACCCGACGCCGGGCTCGGTGATGATGAGCTCGGGCATCTGGGGATTCGCCTCGATCTTTTTTCGCAGGCCTGTGATGTAGACCCGCAGGTAGTTTGTCTCCTCGTCCGCGTTCGGGCCCCAGACCTCGCGCAGGATCTGACCATGGGTGAGAATGCGGCCCGCGTGCTGCACGAACAGGCGCAGCAGGCCGTACTCCGTCGGCGTGAGCTTCACGGGTTCGCCGGCCGCCTTCACGGTCCTGTCCAGCAGGTCCACTGAAAGACGGCCCGAGACGAAGGTGTCCTGCGCCTCCTGAGGAGCGCGATGACGGATGGCCACCCGCATGCGGGCGATCAGCTCTCCCGTGTTGAAAGGTTTGACCACGTAGTCGTCGGCCCCGGTGTCCAGCAGGCGCACGATCTCTTCCTCGGCGTTGCGAACCGAGAGGATGATCACGGGGACCGAGGACCACGTGCGCAGCTCGCGGAGCGCCTCCGCGCCGTCCCGGTCCGGAAGCCCGAGGTCAAGGAGCACGATGTCGGGCTTCTTGCCCAGCACCATCCGGAGTCCCTCCTCCGCCGTGGCCGCATCATGCACGACAAAACCCTGTGTCTCGAGGCTCACGCGGAGGAGGCGGCGGATCTGCACCTCGTCGTCGATCACGAGCGCCACGGAGGTCATGATGCCGGCATCCCCTCTTCGACCGCGATGCTCTCCGGCAGGGTGATGTTCACAGAGAGCCCGCCCTTGCGGTTGATGAACGCCGCAATGGTCCCGCCGTGCGCCTCGACAATCCCCTTGCAGATCGGAAGGCCGAGCCCCACTCCTCCCGTTGCGGCTTTCTTGCCTCGGAAGAACGTCTCGAACAGGTGCGGCAGCTCCTCGGGGTCGACGCCGGGGCCCTTGTCCGCCACGGTGATGCTGATCCCGTCGCCGGCTTTCTCCACGCTGAGCTGGACAGCGGTTCCCAGGGGAGTGTGAGCGGCGACGTTGCCCAGGAGATTCGCCAGGACCTGCACCATGAGGATGAAGTCCAGGGAGACAAGGGGAATGTCGTCCTCGATGCTGATGGTGAGGGGATGGTCGCTGGACATGCGGCGTGCCGAATCGGCAACCACCGACGCGAGGTCCATCATGTCCGTGGGAGACCGTTTGAGGCGCAGCATGCCCGACTCCAGCCTGCTCATGCTGAGGAGGTTTTCCACGATGGCGTTCAGCCTGTCCACCGCGGTAAGCGTTTCGGAGAGGAGCGTGGCACGCGCCTCCGGGTCACTGCCGGTGACGGAGTCCATGAGCGCCGTGATCGATCCCTTGATCGTGGTGAGCGGCGTGCGCAGCTCGTGGGACACGGTGTTCAGCAGGACGCGGCCGAGCCGCTCCGACTCCCGGGCCATCATGTTTCTGCGGTTCTCCTCTGAAAGCTGCTCCCTTTCGATGGAAAGGGAGAGCGTCCGGCCGAGCATCTGGAGGGAACCCTCCTGGTCGGGCAGCCACGCCGTGTCTTTCTGGAGCCGGACCCCCAGCACACCGACGGCCGCGCTGGACGTGAGGAGCGGAATGTAATGGTAGCGCGCCATGTGGAGGGTGTCGGTGTACTTCCCGCAGGGGGTACGGCTGTCGAAGCACCAGCGTGCCACCCCCTGCTCTTTTTCGTCCACTTCGATGCCGCCGAGGCTGTGCGGAACCCGCTGCAACCCTCCTCCCGTTTCGGGAAGGAACGCGATCACCTCGACTTCGAGGTAGCGCGAGACGTATTCCAGGCCCGCGGCCACGATTCCTTCGAGAGACGTCTGCCGGGCGAGGGACTGCGAAAAGTCCAGCAGGAGGCCCATTCGGCGCGCCCGCACGCCCAGCATCCGCTGGTTCAGCCTGAGCCGCGACATGAGGAAGGCCAGCGAGGCCGCCACCAGGAAATAAAGGAAGAACATCAACACGTCTTCCAGCTTCGTGATGAGGAACGTGAACCGGGGAGGTAGGAAGAAGTAGTCCCAGAGAAGGGCGCTCATCCCCGCGGCGATCAGGACCGCGAACCGGTCGGTGAAGAAGGCGAGGGCGATCACCGCCATGAGGTAGAGGATGGAGGCAGAGCGGTATCCGATGAGGGGGAGGGCGAGAAGGTTCACGCCGGTCACCGCGGCGATCACGAGGATTATCTTGGCGATCGAGGCCCGTTCCGCCCGCAGGTAGGAGGTGAGCCGCACCCGGGGCCGGGTGAGCAACGCGCCTTTCTCCTGGACTACGGCGACGTCGATGTCGCCGCTCATCTTCATGATCCGTTCGGCGATCGTCCGCCGGCGCAGGAAAGGCGCCCGGCCGACCATGCCGGATTTCCCCACGACGATCTCCGTGATCGAGTTGCTCCGGGCATATCGGATGACCGCGAGGGGCACGTTGTCGGACGGAAGGGTCACCATCGCCGCCCCGAGCTGTCGGGCGAGGTTCATGTTCTTTCGAAGCGATTCCTGGGGTGCTTCTCCTATCGCTGAGCCGGTGTCCACATACAGGGCCGTCCACTCCGCCTTGAGGTTGAAGGCCCTCTGCCGGGTCCATCGGATGAGGTGGGCGGAGTTCGGGCTCGGGCTGATGGCCACCAGGAGGCGCTCGCCCGTGGTGCCGCCGCCCTGGCGCGGGCCTTCCTGGAGCATGTCGCTGAGCTGGTGGTTGACCAGCAGTGCCGTATATCGCAGCGCCATCTCCCGCAGGGCCGCGAGGGTGCTCTTCTTGAAAAAGTTCTCCGCCGCCGCCTCCGCCCTCTCACCGAGGTACACCTTGCCCTCGGAGAGTCGTTTCAGAAGCTCCTCCGGCGAGATGTCGATGAGCACGACCTGGTCGACGACGTCGAAGACCGAGTCGGGGATGCGCTCCGTGATGGTGATGCCGGTGATCTCCTCCACCGTGTCCGCGAACCCCTCGAGGTGCTGGACATTCACGGTGGTGAACACGTCAATGCCGTGTTCCGTGAGCTCGAGCACGTCCTGGTAGCGCTTGCGGTTTCTCGCGCCGGGCGCGTTGGTGTGCGCCAGCTCGTCCACGAGAACGAGCTGCGGTTTTCGCGCGACGATGGCGTCGGTGTCCATTTCCTGGAGCGCCTTTCCCCGGTAGGCGAGCGTCATCCGGGGAATGAGCTCGAGGCTGGATGCGAGGGCGTCCGTCTCCTTCCGCTGGTGGCTCTCCAGGTACCCGATGACGACATCGGTCCCCTCCTGCCGCTTGCGCCCCGCCTCCTGGAGCATCGCGTACGTCTTCCCCACGCCGGCGGCCATGCCGAAGAAGACCTTGACTTTCCCTTTTCCCTCGCGCTGCTTCTCGATCACCTTCAACAGGGCGTCGGGATCAGGGCGCTGTTCATCGTCGACGGACATCTGGCGAGCTCCTCGAAGAGGGTATCGCAGCT
>JBEKXR010000405.1:0-4088 GCA_049511935.1 Spirochaetia bacterium
AAGGACGCGCACCCATTCGGTGAGCCTCTGGGAGGGCGTGAGCGATGAGTGCAGGATTGCGAGCCGGTCCTTGAAATGTGTCCGGAAAATCCTGATCACCTGGTGCGTGAGCGAGATTTCCGGCACGAGGTAGATGACTCCCCTGCCGCGGGAGACCACCTCCTGCGCCACTTTCATGAACACGTCCGTCTTGCCGGAACCAGTGACACCGAACAGGTAGAAGGACCCGGACCCCCGTTCGACGATGCTGCGGATGGCCGTGCTCTGCTGGTCGGCAAGCTCGTAATCACGAGTCTCCTCGTCAAGCGGGAGCTCCTCGGTCTCCGACTCGCGACGGCCACCGGGGATCATCGCGGAGAGAGACTCACCGAGCGAGCACATGTACATCCGCGCCATCCAGCGCGCGAGCGACAGCACGCGCTCGTCGAAAACGGGGCGGGAGTCGATGACCCTCCCCAACTCCTTGATCGTTGCCACGCCCTCCGGCGGCGAGTCGCGCTCCGCCACGACCAGGCCGGTGAGCTTGCGCGCGCCGAAGGGCGCGGAGACGCGGAAGCCCACCGCGGCGGTGCTGCCCGGAGGAAGCGCGTAGGTGAAGGCCTTTCGGACGGGGAGGTTGAAGACGATCTCGGCGTATTTGCTCATTTCGTGAGCAGACGCTGGAGGAGCTGCAGGTCCTCCCAGACCGGCTTGCGCAGGGAGGCCTTGTCCCTGAGCACTGCGCTGGGATGGTAGGTCACGACCACCGGGATGCCGCGCCGCTGGTGCACTTTCCCTCGAAGCGCGCCGAGGCTGGACGTGGTGCCCAGAAGCGTCTGGGCGGCGATGCGCCCGAGGCAGCAGATGACCCTTGGCTTTATCGCCGCGATCTGGCGCTCCAGATACGGCAGGCACGCTCCGATTTCGTCGGGATGCGGCTCCCTGTTCTGCGGGGGCCGGCACTTCACGCAGTTGGCAATGAAACACTGAGACCTCGTGAGACCGATCGGTTTCAGCCACGTTTCCAGGTACTGGCCCGCCGCGCCCACGAACGGCCGGCCCGTGCGGTCTTCCTCGGCCCCCGGACCCTCTCCGACGAAGAGGACCGGGGGATCCAGTGCCCCCTCGCCGGGCACCGTCACCGTGCGGTTTGCCGACAGCCCGCACTTCACGCAGGAGGCGACCTCCGCCGCGATCGCTGAGAGAACGACGCTGCTGTCCGCAGCCGCGGCGTCCTCCTGGACGGGAAGTACTGCGGTGTCAACGGGTTGTACCGGTGTGTCGTCGATCTCCAGCTCAGGGTGCTTCCGGGAAAAGCCCGTCGACAGCCAGTCCTCCAGGAGGTTCAGCGTCTTCCAGAAGCTCTTCCGCGAGCGTGCATCCGGCGTCATATACCACCCTTTCCAGGAACAGCCCTCTCGCGGGTGCCGTGCCTCCCGCGTTCGACCTCGAGCCGGCAGCCATGACGAGACGCAGCTCCCGGGCGCCCAGGCCCTGCTCTTCCAGCATGAAGAGGGTCCCGATGATCGTGCGCACCATTTTCCAGAGAAACGACGAGGCGGCAATCGTGTAGACCAGCGTCTCTCCCTCCTTGTGAAAGGCGGAGACATCCACGCGCCGCACCTTGGAGAAGTTTGCATCGCCCTCCGCCGAGAAGCAGGTGAAATCATGCTCCCCGACCAGGGCGGCGGCCATCTCGTTCAGCCGCCCCAGGTCGGGGCTGCGCCGAATCCAGTGACGGAAGTTCCGCAGATGCGGCAGGAGCACGGCGCCGCACACGGTGTAGTAGCGGTAGACGCGAAGACGGGCGGATCTGCGTGCATGAAAACCCGGCTCGACCGCATCGCTCGAGAGAACCCGAACGTCCCGGGGAAGATAGGAATTGACTGCATCGCGAAACCTGGTTCCCGGGATCGAATCGATGTCGGTGCGGAAGTTCGCCACCTGCCCGGTCGCGTGCACCCCCGAATCGGTCCTGCCCGCGGCCAGCACGTGCACGGGATGTCCGTGCATGCGCGAGAGGCCCTCCTGCATCACGCCCTGGACGGTCCTGCCCTGTTTCTGGAGCTGCCACCCCAGGAAATCGGTGCCGTCATACGCGAGTGTGAGCCTGATGTTACGTTCCGCCATTGCACGTTCGCGCCCGCGCCCGCCTACGAAGCGTCCGCCGATTCCTCGGCGCCGCCCGGTTTCAGCCGCTGGATCTCATCACCCATCTGCTCGTAGACGTCCTTGGCGTTTTCGAGGATCGCGGCGGGCCGATTCTTGGAGGACTTGCCCACCCCGAAGATCTTGGCCATCATGCGCCGGGCGTACTGGAGGCTGGCGACTCGCCGCGCGGGATCCGAGGCGGGACCGTACTTGAAGTCGAGGTAGGCGGCGAGATAGATCACCCCGTAGTATCCGTAGTTCTTGTCCAGGTCAGGACCGAAGGCGAGCGCGGCCTCGAACGGCTCCTGCCCCGCGCTTTCCCTCTCCAGGGCGAGGTTGTAGTAGAAGTGCGCCTTGCGGTAGAAGATCAGGGCCAAGTGGTCCCAATTCTCCCCCGGCTCCTGGACATTGAGGTCATCCAGCAGCCACGCGGCACGAAGCGAAGCAAGCCCGGCCTTGAACGTGGGATTGGTCCGCTTGTCATAGAACTCGCAGCACATGACCGCGAAGTAGTAGCTGGCGATGCCTTCCAGGAGGGTCCGTGGTGCGGTGAAATCGAGCTGGGGGAAGATCATGGAGATGCTCTCCCGGCGCTCGTCGGTGTTGACCTCCGCCTGCTTCACGTGCCCATCTGGCAGCGAGGCGAAATCCTGCGGGAATGCGGCGAAGTAGCACACCGGGCACACGGTGACCGGATACAGGAGCGGCCTGACCTCGCCGAACTTCTTCGACGCGTCGTACTGCCTGCGCAGCTCCTTCGTAAGATCGCCCGCGATCAGCCTTCCCCCGCCGGAGAGCAGGTCCTCGCGGAAGAACTTGCCGTTGCACACGGGGCAGGCGGTTTGTTTCTTCTCGAAAAAGGTGAGTTTCTGTCCCTGGGCCATTGCAGCTACCCCTCTATTATCACCATTGCGAGCGCATTGTCACGCTCATGCGAGAGGGAGCAGACGAGCCGCTGCCCACCGCAATCCTTGAACGCCGCCTCCGCCGCTCCCGTGAGCATCATGAAAGGCTTCCCATGCGAGTCGTTGAGCACCGCAATCTCCCGCAGGGCGAAGTGGCGCAGACCCGAACCGATGGCCTTGCCGAACGCCTCCTTGGCAGCGAAACGCGCCGCCAGGGAGAGAATTCCCACCTCACCTCTCGGGAGGGCGGTTGCCAGCTCCTCGGGATGGAAAAACCGGTCGTACAGGCCTTCGATGTGACTCCACCTGCGGATCCGCTCCACGTGCACGACGTCGATTCCTATGCCGATGATCACCTTGTTCCTCTCCTACTTTCCGGAGGCCACGATAACGACCGTGACGTCCTTCGGGGACCAGTCCAGGACCATGACCCCCGGCACCCCGTCGGGCCGGGTCTGGAGCGTGAACGTACCGGCCCGCCTCACTCCCCCGAGGTCCACCAGCAGGTGGAGCTGATCAGGGCGGACGGCATCCATCGCGAGCTGCGTCCCCTGCATCTTCATGCTGCCGGGCGTCGGCACCGTCTTGACGGCCAGGTGAGGCGAGAGATCGAACGGCGCTACGACGACCCCGTCGAAGGCGTGCTGGACAATCGCCTCCTGGATGGTCGCGTGGAAGTCCACGGCCGCATCTCCCGCGACCTTTATCAGCGTGTCCGGCACGAGGATCTTCACCCTGACGGCGAAGCTGACGGTCCTTCCCGTGAGGTCGATCTCCTCGGTGGAAAGCGACGTCACACTCTGGACGCGGCTCCTCGCGCCCCGGATGATCGCATTTTGCGGCGTGATTCCCGTCTGCACCAGCTCGTAGCCGTACGCGGGAGTGCCTTTCAGGTCGGGGCTCACGACCGCTCGCTTCTCTGTCAGCGGCTCCAGGGTGAAGGTGATCGACTGCGGCTCGACCCGGATTTCCAGAGGCTCCATTCCCTGCGCGCTGCCCTTCCGGTCGACCTTCACCTAGGCCCGGTACACACCCGGGGTGCGGTGACTGTCG
>JBEKXR010000406.1:0-4076 GCA_049511935.1 Spirochaetia bacterium
TTGCCCCGCGCGATGGCGGCGTCCGCCCAGATGTTGTGGGCCGGGACGGTAAGGGAGCCGACGAAGACCACGTACTCGCCGGAAGTGGCGCCCATGCTCTTTACCATCAGGTCCATCGATTTCTCGCCGAAGGCCTTGTTGTCGATCATTTCGATGTCGAAGTCCGCGTTCTTCTGGTTGGGCGATTCGTGCGTGACGGTGACGATCTTCTGCTTCTGGGCCCGTGCAAAGACCGGCTCGATGGACTTCGCGTCGTTGGGTACCACGAGGATGGCATTATTGCCCTGGTTGATCGCGTCCTCGATGAGCCGCACCTGCAGCGCTTCGTCCGCCGAGTCGGGGGCTTGCTGGCTGACATTGATCCCGAAATCCTGGCCCGCCTTGTTGAGGCCCTGCTCGAGCCTGTCGAACCAGGTGGCCTTCAGCTTGGGGATCGAGATCATCGTGTAGTTCTGGGCGAAGAGGGCGCCGCCGCAGAATACAAGGGCGAACACGACGGCGAAGCCGATCGCCGTGACCCTGAGATTCCTGCTGCTCATTTCTTCCTCCTTAAACCGTAGTCATAGTCTCGTCCGCACCCCACGGGGCGGTACCTGCAATTTAACGCCCGCCGGAGCCTTGCTGTCAATCGCAGAGTGCCCTTCCGGTACTTCTGGGTGTCACCACGTGGGCCGCGGGCGGCCGCTCACGCCGGGTAGCGCCGCTCAGGCTCCCTGATCTTCCCGTTGTTCCCCACCTCGATCACGTACCCAAGGGCGGCCTCCGTGTCGAGGTAGTAGAACTCGTCCGCGTCGATCTTGCCGCTCTGAATGATCGCGATGCCCTGGGCGCGGAAGCGCTCGAGGGCCGCCCGGCAGTCGGGGTAATACAATTTCATGTGGTGGAGGCCCTCGCCCCTGGTCTCCAGGCACTCGTCGTAGATGCTGCGGCCCGTGAGAGGCTGCATGAGCTCAAGCTGCACCTCGCCCCGCCACGTGACCGCAAGCAGGTACGTGTGGGCGGAGGGCTTGCCCCTGACCATGGAGTCCCGGACGGCCGGCGGGGCGAAGGTGTAGACCTCCCATGGTCCGATCCGGAACGTCTCCCAATAGTACCGCATGGCCTTGTCGATGTCGCGCACGACGTGGGCGACCTGGATGATGTCCCCTTCCTTCATATCGCCTCCTGCCTTCCCCTCGCGCGGAGTGCTCTCATGCGAAGGGGGCCATGACCCCTTCGAGGTTGGTGTGGCGCTCCTGCATCTCCTTCATGCCGATGCGGCGCTTTTCGATGAGAAGCATGACCACAATGTCCTCGAAGAGGAAGAGCGCCTGCTCGAGGAGCGAGGCCATGGGCTGAATGGATTTCACTTCGCTGCCCGTCCCGTAGATCTGCCCCGGGACGGTCACCACAAGATCCGCGAGGCGGGCGTTTTCAAACTCGGGGTGCGCCGTGAGCACGGCCACCCGCGCCCCGGCCTGCTTTGCGAGCTTGATGACGTTCAGGTCCACCAGGGTGACGGCGCAGTTGACGATGAGCAGGTCCCCCGACCCGATGGCGGGGGTGGTGGTGTCGAACACCACCCATGTGTCGAACCCCATGTGCTTCAGCCTCATCGCGAAGCCGCGCATCGAGGCCTGCATCCTGCCGAGGGCGAAGAGCTGGATTTTGCTGGCCCTCTCAATCTCGCCGATCAGCTTGTCGATCTCGGCTTCGTCCACTGCTGTCAGGACGCGGCGGTTCTCCTCCACGACGGCCGCAACGAGCTCGCTGTATCTGGACATTCTCGTTCCTCCCGGGACCCAGCGTCCGTGCCTGAGATCCTCAGTGCATCTGACGCCCGAGATCTCGTCCTGTCAAGCGAATTTCGGCGGGAGAGAGGCCTGCGGGAGCCGGGCGAGACAGCACTCAAGTTCCACCGAAGCCGGGGACCCACAGGAAGTCGAGCCCCGCAGATGCTCGTCAGGAGGGGAGTTGAGTCACTGGTTCAAATCCAGTATCGCCCATACAAGTGTTTACTGATGTCGATCTCTGGCCTGATGATCAGTCGCCGCCCTCGCGGAAAAAGTTCCTCTCCATACAGCCGGGGTGTCGAGGAATGGATTTCTGATTTCAGCAAAGTGCCTCTGTAGGTGTGTGTAGAAGGAGCTGCATGCGGTCACGATTGCTCGCACTCTCATCGTCGTGCGTGGATGTTCCTGTCCCGAGAAATCCTTCCGCCTTTCGGCTTTCAGGTCTCGGACGAAATCTGCGGCGAGCTGCGGGGTGATCTCGGTGATCGCGAGGGCTTTGCGCTTGAGCCAATCCTCAAAGATTCGTAATGCTCCACTGTAATTGCTCCTGGTGCCGGCGGAACGCTTGACAGATATGAAAAATTTCCGCTCGGCTTGGTAGTCGAAGCGCTCAAGGTTCAATGTGCACCCCTTGATGGCCTGCGCATCCTTCCGCCTCTGGGGACGGAGCGAACAGAACCCCGCGGACTCCCCCGACCTTTTCCCGAAAAGGTGTGCGACGGATGATCGCGTAAGTGCACGAGTCCGCCGCACGCCGGCAAGGAAGGATTTAACTTATGAAAATAGCTTCGCATCGCTTTGATATTCATTCAAAGGAGCGATGGATGCGTCTGCCCACACGAGGAGGCCCTACTTCTTCGCTTGTCTTGCGTCGATATCATCCGGGTACATCAGCGCGTCGTGACCCCGCTCTCCCGTGCGGATGCGGACGACATCCTCCACGGGGTAGACGAAAATGATACCGTCACCTTCCCGTCCGGTCCGTGCGGCTTTCACGATCGCCTCTATCGTTTTCTCCACGTTGTGATCGCTCAGGATGATGTTGACTTGGATCTTCGGCAGCAGGTCCATCTTCGAGGTGGCGCCTCGCCACGCCTGATCGACTCCTCCCTGCCTGCCGTGGCCTCGGATCTCGAATATGTTCAAGCCTACGATGCCGAGGTCCCGAAGGCCGTCCTTCACCCCCTGCAGCGCGTCCTCACGGATGATCGCCTCAATTTTCTTGGTCACTGGCTGTCTCCTTTCTCCCAGCGATGAAAAACTTTCGCTCGGCTTTGTTGTCGATGCGTTCCAGGTCCAAATTGTACCTCTGACCCTGAATCCAAGAAGAAGCGGCGCCCACGAAAGGAAAGCTCCCGCGAGCGCCTCGGCCGATCGCCTACCTGATGGCGGCAACCCCCCTTTCCGCGGTTCTCACGCGCACGGCGTCATCGAGGGGATGGATGAATATCTTTCCGTCCCCGATCTGGCCCGTGAAGGCTGCCTTCTGGATCGCCGAAACAATGTCGTTTACCTCAGCGTCCTCCACCACCAGCTCAATGCGGGCTTTCGTGATGAAGTCCACCTTGTATGTCTTTCCGCGCACCTGCTGCTCGATTCCTTTTGTTTTTCCGTGGCCTTCGATCTCCGAGATCATCATGCCCGGGTGGCCCACGAGCTCAAGCGCGGCATACACTTCGTTCACCTTCGCAGGTCGAACGATCGCTTCTATCCTTTTCATACTGCCAGCACCCCTTTCTCCCCTGTGCGGATCCTCATGGCGTCTTTCGCATCCATGACGAAGATCTTTCCGTCTCCCACTTGCCCTGTGAACAGCGCCTCCCGCATGACCTCCATCACCTTGGGCACGTCCCAGTCGTTGACCACGAGATCCACGCGGACCTTTGGGATGAGGGAGATCTTGTCGCTGTTGAACTTCAGGTCCGGATCCACATTTCCATCGCCGGGAGTCTTGCCGAGCTGCCGGCCGAATCCCTTGATCTTTGTCACCGTCATGCCGAGGATGAGGTCCTCATCCTTGAGCACCTCCACCAGGACGCTGAGAGACTCGGGTCGTATCATCGCCGAGACCATCTTCATGCTGTACGACTTCCTCATGCTGGTGACACCGACATACGCGATCGATACCACCAGCCAGCCGCCGGCGATGACGAACATGATGTATGCCTCGTTCTGGGAATCCGCGTTCCCGATTGCGTACAGGTAAACGATCGCAATCAGCATGACGAGGTTGGCCAGAACGCCCAGAGCGGGAACGATGTCGTGCAGCAGGACGTTGTGATCGGCTCTCTTCCTGTAGGCGAC
>JBEKXR010000407.1:0-4060 GCA_049511935.1 Spirochaetia bacterium
CAGGAGTGTCTGCACGATCAGCTCGATCGCGTCGCGGTGATGGGGACAGTCCTTCTCCCTCCTGATCTTCCTGCCGCTGCGCTTCGAGTAGTGGTTGATGAACGAGCCCCCGACGGTGACGCGCTCCACAATTCCCGAAGCGAGGATGTCTCGATCGTCCCAGCGGTAGAGCTGGTACTTCAAGGACGAGCTTCCGCAGTTGAGGGTGAGGATATCCATTCAAACCCTCCTTGCCGTGTATGTTCTTGAGACGATGGCGGGCTGGCCCGGATCCCTTGAGTGTAGTACTGAGAATCTGGTCCGAGGTCAAGGCGCGGATTTCCGTTTCAGAGCGCCGCCTCGTGCAAGCGGCGCGGGCGCGGTCGCCGTATTCCTCCCGTGTGAGGCTCCGCTCGATCCCCTGCTGGCTCTTTCTGCAGGTCTGCGTGGCGATCCCTTGTTTCCCGCAGGTTCAGGCTGCCGAGGTCCGAATCGAGCAGGGGTATGAGTGGCCAGGCCGGGCGGTGCTTCGATGGAGCGTGAGCCAGGGTGACCTCCTGATCGTGTCCCGCTCGGAGCACCCGGTCTGCATGGCAGGCGTTCAGAATGCCGCCCCCGGTGTCTGGCGTGGCGCGCCGGTGCTCGGAGTATGTCTTCCATGGTTTCTCTATGGCCCTCTGCTGGCCCGCGGCATGCTGAGGCAGGTATTCGATCCGCTGGCCTTTGCCGCCTGGAGCGGTGTGTTCGAAGAACACACGGGCCTCGTGCTCGACGGGGCTCTGCAGACCTCACGCGCGGGCGTGCTCCTCATGCCTTCCCCTGGGCACTGCGGTGTCTTCTGCAGACCAGGCCGCGAGGGGGGAACCGAGTACGGCGCATTCGGTTCTCTTCAGCTCGGAGCAGGTGCGGCGGAATGTGCAGTTCTGGCTTCCCGACCCGATGCACAGCCTTCCCCGGACGAGTGGTTCATCACCCGAGCCCCCTTCCCCGGAGGTGACCTTATGCACTTCGCCGCACGACTCATCCTCGATTCTCCGAACCTCGCAGTCTCGTACGCCGCGGGGGCCTCGTCCGCGCAGTTCGCGGCGCCCGGGGTTTTTTCGGCACTGTGGATTCGCGGCCGATTGCCGGAGATCGAGGGGGCCGTCCTCGTGTCCGGCGCCACTCCCGGATACCGCACGCCGGACGGCGCCAGTACAACGGTCGCATCCCGACTTTCCGCGATGGTACGACTCGGACGGGATCGTCGCAGGGGAGAGCTGGAAGCAGGCTTTTCGTTCGCCGCCGCGGAGCCCGGTTTCTCCCCGCGTCGGGAGATCCCGACGAAAAATGTCGTGCGGGCAGCGCTCTCGCGCGACTATCTGTGGGCATCCTCCTGGCCGCTCTCTGTTCTCCTCGAGGCGCAGAAGGATATCAACCGTGACTGTGATGGGGTGCGAAACGAAACTTCCCGCTGCGGCTCCACGGCGTGTCTCGCCCTGGGATCCATGGACGTCACCGCGAGCGTCGATTTTTCAGATCATGACGGGGTCGGCGTCCTCGGAGGACTGACGCTGAAACCGTCATCCCGGCTCCGGATCGGAGTGGAAGCGAAAGGGAAACGCCTGGGCACGCCCTGCCCGACAGGATCGATGAGCATGAAGCTCGCGCTCGAGGAGGGAGGACGAAGAGCGGCGCTCCAGACCGGCCTGGACGACTACCCGCTCGAAAGCCTTGCCGCGGGTCCGGCGCCAGCCCTGGCAGGGCACTTCCGGTTGTCCCTCTCGTGCTCTCTGCTCTGTCGGTGAGAACGGCCGCAGTTCGCCGCGCGCAAACCGGCGCGATGCCGAATCCGCGGCCTCTGGCCGCGATGCGAATCCGCGGCCTCTGGCCGCGATGCATCATGTGTCCGTGGCAGGGGATCGATCACCCCGGCTCATTCCCAGTCTCCCACGAGGATCACTTCCCGCTCCAGCTCCAGGCCCAGGCGGGTGCGCACATCCTTCTCGACAAGCTCGATGAGGGCGCGCATGTCCGATGCCCGGGCGTCTCCCGTGTTGATGAAAATGTTTCCGTGGAACGGGGCCACCTGGGCGCCGCCGATCCGCGTGCCTTTCAACCCCAGCGAATCGATCAGCTGTCCCGTCGGCGCCCCGAAGGCCCTGTTGTTCTTGAAGATGCTCCCCGCGCAGGGATGCAGGAAGTGACCCTTTCGCTCGCGGTCTGAACGATGCGACAGCATCTGCGCCTGCATGCCGCTGCGCTCCCCGGGGGCCAGGCGGAGCCCCGCCGCGAGGATGACTCTTCGCGCATCCTGGAAGGGCGACCGCTTGTAACTCCAGTCCCTGCGGTCCATCGAGTAGCGGTGCAGCTCCAGGTCCGTCCCGAGATAGTCCACGTACTCCAGCACGTCGCTCATTTCCGCGCCGTAGCAGCGGGCGTTCATCCACACCGCGCCGCCCATGCTGCCCGGCAGCGAGTAGGCGAACTCCATCCCCGAAAGGCTGCGCGCGAGGGCGTACTCGGCGACGTCCGAGACGGGCGTGCCCCCCCGCGCGACGACGAGCGAGCCTTCCGCCTGCATGCCGGTGAGCCGTGACATGTCGACGACGACCCCCCGGATTCCGAGGTCGGAGACGAGGATGTTCGTCCCCCCGCCGAGAAGGAACGACGGCACCGATTCCTGCGCGCACACGCGCAGCACATCGGCGGCCTCTTCGGCGTTCGCGGGGAGCACGTACAGGTCCGCCGGGCCGCCGATGCTGAAACTGCTGTGTACCGCCATCGGTTCGGCAAGCCTCGCGGAACCTTCGATCTTGAACATCCGGGCCAATTCCCGTACTGTTGTCACTCTCGGAATAGTAGCCGGCGGCGTGGAACCGGTCTACTCGCACGCTGGCACGGGACGAGAAGTGCCGGTCTCATCATGGGGGAGAGAACGTCGTGGAGTTGAAGTTCTGGAACACGATGGGGCGGGAGCTCCAGAGGTTCGAGCCGATCCAGCACGGAAAGGTCGGCATGTACTGCTGCGGACCCACCGTGTACGACTACGCGCACGTCGGAAACCTCCGCACCTACCTGTTCGAAGATATCCTCCGCCGCACGCTCGAGTATTTCGGGTTTGCCGTCCGCCACGTGATGAACGTCACCGACGTCGGCCACCTCACGGGAGACACCGACGAGGGCGAGGACAAGATGCTGAAAGGCGCGCGGGAAAAGGGCAAGACCGTGTGGGAGATCGCCGAGTTTTATACAAAGGCCTTCTTCCGTGACTTCGAGCTGCTCCGCTGTGCATCCCCGACGGTGATCTGCAGGGCCACCGAGCACATCCAGGATATGATTGACCTGATCGCCCGCATCGAGGCGAAAGGCTTCACCTACATCGCGGGCGGCAACGTGTACTTCGACATCAGCAGGTTCCCGGGCTACGGAAAGCTCGCGCTCCTCGACCAGCAGGAGCTGAAGGCGGGTGCCCGGATCACCGTGGACGAGGGCAAGAAGAATCCTGCGGATTTCGCCCTCTGGTTCACCAGATCCAAATTCGAGCACCAGGCGATGCTCTGGGACTCTCCCTGGGGCAAGGGCTACCCGGGGTGGCACATCGAGTGCAGCGCGATGTCAATGAAGTACCTCGGAGAGCATTTCGATATCCACTGCGGCGGGGCGGACCACCCACCCGTGCACCACACGAACGAGATCGCCCAGTCGGAAGCGGCGACCGGTGCGCGGTGGGTCAACTACTGGCTTCACGGCGAATGGCTCCTCATGGAGAAGGAAAAGATGGCGAAGTCGGCGGGAAACTTCACGACCCTCGCCACGCTCACCGATCGAGGCTACCACCCGCTGGACTACCGATACTTCTGCCTCGGTGCGCACTACCGCACCCAGCTCGCGTTCAGCTGGGAGTCGCTGGAGGCGGCGCGGGCGGGGCGCCAGGGCGTCCTGGAAAAGATCCGGCTGCTCCAGGCGAATGCAGCCGGCGGGTCGGCGCAGAATCCGCCTCCGGCGGCGCAGAATCCGCCTCCGGCGGCGCAGAATCCGCCTCCGGCGGCGCAGCCCCTCGCGTGTGGCTGCCATGACCGTCCAGGGAAGGATTCCCGGC
>JBEKXR010000408.1:0-4059 GCA_049511935.1 Spirochaetia bacterium
CAGCGCGTCCCCTGCCGATGAGATCGCCCGGTGGGAGATCGCGCTGGAGGAGACATTCCCCTCCGCGCGCCTGCGAGAAGCGTTTCTAGCAACGGATCAAGAGGACCTCTTCCGCTTCGTTCGAGAAGAGAGGCTGCACACCGCGGCGATTCGCGCCGCGTGGCTGGTCTTCGCGGAACGGACGCTCGGCGGACGCGCGCTTCCTTCCGATTTCACTCCAACGTGCCTGCACGCGCACCCCGAGCGGGCGCTGCACATCGCGGGACTGCTGAAATCACTCGCGCGCGCCGAAAGCCTCCTGGGCATGCCCTATCCCGAGAGGCTCTCCGTCCGCATCCCCTTCGAGGAGCTGCTCTTCGATCCGTGGACCACGGAGGAGTTCGCAGTCGCGCTTCAGAAGGTTCTCGACAAGGTCGCTCTCGGGGCCGATTCCTGGATCGCCGGCATTGCGCCGGTTGAGCCGATCCAGCTGTCCGACCATCCGGTCGTGCTCATCGCCGATGGAGTTCCACCCGATGTCTGGATGCAGGTCATTGAGAAAGGGTGGACCGAGGGAGAGCTTGCCGGATGCGAGATGAGCTGGGCGCGCCTCGAAACCGTCCCCCTCACCCAGGAATCCATCGCCTCGCTGCTCGCTCTCACGGGAGACCCGCAGGAGCAGCTGTGGCTGCGGGACATTCCCCTGCTGACCCTCAAGGGCACAGAGGAGATATCGCTCAAGGAGCGGCTGCTCCCCCTTGCCGAGTCGAAGCCCGTTATCGCCCGGCTCACCTTCTTCGATCAGGCCGCGCACGCGCGAAAGCTCCGCCTTTCCGAGATGGCTGCAGTTCTCGGGGAGATCGTGGGCCGCGATCTGCCCGCGATGCTGCGGGAGTGCAGTCGCCAGAAGCGCCCGCTGATCCTGACCACGGATCACGGACTTTCACTCTCCCGCGACGGACTATCCCACGGACGCGGCGGCGCCTACGAGCGGCTCATCTTCAGAGCGCGCTGGGCCTTCGCCTGAGACTCGCGGCGCCATGATCCTCGAAGAGGAGCTTCGCGCGCTGGGTCTGAGCGAGGCCCAGGCGATCTGGATGCGCAGGCGCTACCGGGAGAAGGCGCTTGCCATCGCGAAAGAGGATCCCTACCGGTTGGCGCGTGAAGTCCCCGGCGTCGGCTTCAAGACCGCGGACGACATCGCCACACGCCTGGGCTTTTCGGCGGATTCGCCGGGTCGTATCCGCGCGGGGATCGTCCACTGCCTTCGCGAGCGCGCGGAGGAAGGCGATGTCTGTCTTCCGTTCCACCGTCTCGTCCAGGAAGCCCAGGCGCTTCTGCAGGCGGACAGGCGCGTCGTTTCGGCCTCGCTTCAAGCCATGGATGGCAAGGGCGAGCTTGTCGTGGAGAGCCCGCCCGCCGGCGTGCAGCGGGACAGCTCCGTCTACCTTCCCGAATACCGCGCCGCAGAGGCGGGCGCGGCCGAGAGGCTCCTCGACATTTCCCGCATCGGGGCTCTCCGCTGGGGGATCGACGCCGATGCGGAGGTCA
The DNA here is from genome assembly GCA_049511935.1 of Spirochaetia bacterium. GTDB lineage: Bacteria > Spirochaetota > Spirochaetia > SZUA-6 > Fen-1364 > Fen-1364. The sequence goes on from JBEKXR010000408.1 coordinate 1,531, forward strand.
ACGGCGAGGCGTCGATCGACATCGACGCGGAGATCGCTCGCGCCCAGACCGCACTGGGCATCGCTCTGGCTCCCGGTCAGGTCGACGGCCTGCGCGCCGCACTGGGCCGCGGGCTCACGGTGATCACGGGAGGACCGGGCACGGGGAAGACCACAGTGTTGAAGTGCCTCCTCGCGATCTGCGAGCGGCGGCGGCTTCGGGTCGAGCTGGCCGCGCCCACTGGCCGGGCGGCGCGCAGGATGAGCGAGGCCACAGGCGGCCAGGCCAGGACAATCCACAGGCTGCTGGAGTTCGCCCCAGGCCCGGGGGGCTTCAGGAAGAACAGATCTGATCCGCTCGCCTGTGACCTCTGCGTTGTCGATGAGGCTTCCATGGTGGATACGCTGCTCATGCACCACCTCCTGCAAGCCCTGCCGCCGCGGTGCGCGCTGCTGCTGGTGGGCGACGCCGATCAGTTGCCCTCCGTGGGGGCGGGGCAGGTGCTGCGCGACATCATCGCATCGGGCGCCGCGGCCGTCGTGCAGCTCACCGACGCCTTCCGTCAGGCGCAGGAGAGTGACATCGTCGCGGCCGCGCACCGCATCCTCCAGGGCGTCCCTCCCGAGGAGAGACGGTCCCGCGGGCAGGGGGAGTTCCTCTTTATCGAGGAGGAAGACCCTGTCAGGGCTGTGCGGACGGTGGTCGAGCTGGTCCGCGACAGGATCCCCCGACGCCTTTCAATCGACCCGGTGGACGGCATCCAGGTCCTGGCCCCGATGCACAAGGGCGCGGCCGGCTCGACAAGCCTCAACGAGGCGCTCCAGGCGGCCCTCAACCCGGGAGGCACGCCCCTAGTGCATCCCGATCGGAAGTCCGGCCCATCGGCGCGGACTCTCAGAATCGGGGACAAGGTGATGCAGAAGCGCAACAACTACGACAAGGGAGTCTTCAACGGCGACGTCGGAAAGATCACGGGCGCATCCCCAGATGACGGCAGCATCGCCGTCTCTTTCGACGGAGAGGAGATCCTATACGATCCCGATGAGCTGGATCAGCTCTCCCTCGCCTATGCGCTTTCGGTGCACAAGTCCCAGGGCTCCGAGTATCCCTCTGTGGTGCTCGCGCTCCTGGGCGAGCATGCGGCGATGCTGCAGCGAAACCTGCTCTACACTGCGGTCACGCGCGCCCGCCGACTCGTCGTCATCGTTGGCTCGCGCTCCGCGCTGCAGACCGCTATCAGGCGGACGGACTCCCGCGGCCGCTACACGGGTCTCGCCGAGAGATTGAGAGCGGGGGAGCGATGAGGTCAGAACTCTGGATGGCCTGTACGAAGGGGACGACATCGACACGGTCGGCGAGCGGATAGGCCCTGTCACCAGGGTAGATCACGGTCAGATGATCCAGCTTGAGGTCCTGCAGGGCGATGCGCATGGAAGCGGTGAGTCTTGGCGCGTCCTGGTATTTGATCTCCACTCCATAACGCCTGCCTTTCCTCAGCAGCAGGAGGTCGAGTTCCGCACCGGTATGGGTCGCCCAGAAAAACGCCCCATCGTTGCGCACGGCCTGGAGGATCTCTTCGAGGACATAGCCTTCCCACGATGCGCCAGCTTTCGGATGGGAAAGGATGTCCTTCTCCGATGCGAGCCCATGAAGTGCATGGAATATCCCGCTGTCGCGAATGTAGAGCTTGGGCGCCTTCACCTGCCTCTTGCCGAGGTTTTCGTGCCACGGCTGGAGCTGCCGCACGAGATACAGGCCGGTGAAAAAATCCAGGTAGCGGCGGACAGTGGGCATGCTGATGCCGAGGGACCGGGCTGGCTCCGCCGCGTTCCATACCTGGGCATGAGAATGCGCAAGCATTGTCCAGAAACGCAGCATCGTCGGAGCCGGCATTGATACGCCAAGCTCGGGCAGATCGCGCTCCAGATAGGTTTGGATGAATTGCTGCCGCCAGATCAGGCTGTCCGATTCGGTCCGCGCGAGATAGGATCGCGGGAACCCACCGCGGCGCCAGTGACGCGCAAGGACGTCAGTACCGAGATCGGTGAGGCTGAAACCACTTAGGGTGAGAGCCTCCACCCTTCCGGCAAGAGTCTCCGAGGATTGGCGAAGGAGCCTCGGTGATGCGCTTCCAAGGATAAGAAACCGCCCGGGCAAGGGTTTCCTGTCGGCCAGCACGCGGATCACGGGAAACAGACCGGGCCGCCGCTGGATCTCGTCGATGACCACGATCCCCCTCAGGGGGGACAAGGCGGTCATGGGCTCCGACAAGCGCGCGAGGCTTTGCGGGTCCTCGAGGTCGAAATACCCGACGGAGCTCGGGGGAACGATCAGCCTGGCCAGCGTCGTCTTTCCCGATTGCCGGGGTCCGACGAGGAGCGTCACGGGGCTTCGTTTCAGGGCTGCCCGTATCGCCGCAAGGCTCTGGCGCCGCTCGATCATCGGTTCATCATACCATGAAAAATGAATATGTCAAGTTCATTTTTCACCATACTGGATCATCGCCGAACTGGTCAGCCAGCCCGCTTTTACAGGGACTTCTCCAGGGCG
>JBEKXR010000409.1:0-4042 GCA_049511935.1 Spirochaetia bacterium
GATCAGGCAGGAACTTCTCTCAGGGGTTTCCGATGCCCGTCAGTTCAAGGATCTGCGGGACCGGCTTCGCGCGTTCACTGACTTGAGCATACACGGATTCGACTATGAGCGTGCGGCGGAGTTTTACAACAGCTGTCGACATGCGGGAGTGCAGGGATCGCACATGGATTTTCTGATCTGTTCAATTGCCGCGGGCAACGGGGCCGCGATATTCACCCTGGACAAAGACTTCAGCAGTTATGCGAAACATGTTCCTATCACCCTTCATGAAGCCCGCGCACAACACGCGCAGAGGCTGACGGGATCATCGAGTGAAACAGCAATTGACAAAGCAGACGGGCGTACTGAACATATACATGTCGATCATGGCGACTGAAACGGAGGCAAAGATGGCGGACTATACGTTTGATGGAAAGCGGCTGATAAAGAAAAGCTCGGGCCAGAAGCTTGCGGAGGTCGACAGAGACACCATTCGGTCCTACAACGGCGCGGTATTTGGCCAGATAGAGAGCAAGAACCTTCGGGACTCGCATGGCAAGAAAGTTGCTGAATTCGATGGCAAGGACGTCAAGGACGACCGGGGCAAGAAGGTCATCAGCATCAAGGACATACAGAACCTCATAGAAGGAGAGGCCGGGATCAGCATGGCCGCAATGTGGTTCTTCTTTGTGAAAGACCGCAAGGACCACGCCGGCGTGCTTTGACGAGCGCCCTCAGGCGTCGGCCTCCCTCTGGAGCCCGCCATCTGAACGTGACCGATGGGTGAGTAAGGAGCAACAAGCCTGATGTTGCCGCATTTCAAAGCGTTCGAAGCAAAATGCCCAAGTCAGCGGTTGAGGACTTTGAAGTCACGTTCTTCAATAACCTGGTCCTCCTCCTCGACTGCCTCTTCGTTCATCGGCTTACTGGAATAGAGGGCAAGGACGGGAACCCGCTGAACGAGGTAAGGGTTATCTGCAACTCACTCCTCGCATCATCGCCCCACCTTCAACACTATGGCGCAGCGCCGAAGCGCAAGAACATCATGACCCAGGATAAATCAATCAAGCTGTCTCCAGAGAACTCAGTCTTGAAGTACGAATACGGAGATGAGATCCGGATGCATGAAGCGGAGTTCCTGCTCATCTCGAAGGCGTTCTTCGCTGAATTGGAACGCAAGTACCTATAGGCTACCGCGGCTCGGCGTGGGTAGCGCGAAGTGGCCGCCGAGCAGCTCATGTTCCCCCGAGGACCAAGTCCAGCGAGAGCTCCGGAAAGAGCGTGATGACTCTCTTGATGGTGGCGAGCGACGGATTGGCGCGTCGCTCAAGCCTCTGATAGCTGTAGATGCTGCGCAGGCCAAGACGTCGCGCTGCCTCTTTCTGCGTCAGTCGAGATCGAAGCCGGGATTGCCGCAACTGAACGGCGAATGCGACCCCAGGGTCAACCTCAACGGCCACCACACCGCGAGTACCGGGCATGCGCGCAGGCGGCGGGAACACCACCTTCGAGGATTCTGGTTCTTCGAGGTAGAGGTTCAAAGCCTCCTGCATATTCTTTTCCAGCTCCGCACGATCCCTTCCCTGGGTTATGCACCCCTGCAATTCAATGCATTCCGCCCATAGCGGACGACCGGCATGAATCTGGAAATGATACTTCACAACCCACTTTCCCTATACCAAATAAAGTTGGTAATGAACAGTCCGAGCGGCGCATCGGTCTACAACGTAGAAATCGTCACCGGATTTTCTCAAGCGTACAGCCTCACCGCCGTGGTACCGTGCAGGCAGGGGGCTGCAGAGCATGATCGTCCACCTTGTCGATGGCACCTACGAGCTGTTTCGCTGTTACTACGGCAGCGCGGCGTATGGAATGGATCCGGTGCTCATCACCCGCAGGGGCAGGAAGATCGCGGCCGTGGTCTCGATGCACGACCTCGCCTTGCTGGTGCAGATGCGACTTCGGAGAGGCAGCCGGTAGTCCAACGCTGCTCCCCCGAGTAAAATCCCCAGGTGCAAAATCATCCCGAAGAGGCCAGGAGGATCACCACGGTTCTCTTTGCGGCCCAGTGCCTCGCCTCAGCAGCATTCATTGCCACATCCACTGTGTCCGCCATCGCAGGAATGGCGCTGAGCGGCCAGAGGAGCCTCGCGGGAGTGCCCGCTGCCGCTTCCACCCTCGCGGGTTCCGGCGCCGCCTTCCTCTGGGGCATGCTCATGGACCGCATGGGCAGGCGGCCGTCCCTTACGCTCGGCATCCTCTTCGGCGCTGCAGGCGCCGCCCTCTGCGTCTGGGGGATCACGGCAAGCTCCTTCCTGCTCTTCGTTGGCGGCATGATGCTCGTGGGAGTCGCGAATGCCGCGGTCACATTGAGCCGTTTCGTGGCGGCGGAAGTGAACTCCCCCGAGAGACGAGGCCGTGCCGTCTCCACCGTCGTGCTGGGCGGCACGGTCGGAGCCATCGGCGGTCCCCTGCTGGTGACCCCAGCGGGGCACATCGCCATGCAGGCCGGCACGGGCGATCTTGCCGGCGCCTTCGGTGCCGCCGTGCTCCTGCTGCTGGTGGCAGGCGTGGTAATCGCTGTGGCGCTCCGTCCCGAACCTCTGACACTTGCAGCGGGCGGCCTGAACCGGGCAGGGCCGGCCGCCGAGCGCGCGGAGCGGCGCCCCATTTCCGTGATCCTGCGGCTTCCTGGTGCCTCCGCCGCCGTTGCGGCCATGGTGTTCAGCCAGGTGGTGATGGTAGGCCTCATGGTGATCACCTCTCTGTATATGAAGGAAATGCATCACGGCCTGGTGGACATCTCCGTGGTCTTCTCCGCCCACACCATCGGGATGTATGCGTTCTCACTGGTCTCGGGCAGGCTCATCGACCGGTGGGGCAGGCGCCCGGTGATTCTCCTGGGCGCCTTCGTGCTCCTGCTGGCGTGCATCACCGCACCCCTGACCGCGAATACGATTCCGATCTCCGTCTCTCTCCTGCTCCTTGGCCTGGGCTGGAACTTCTGCTTCGTGGGCGGATCGACCCTGCTTGCCGATCACCTGGGCCCCGCGGAGCGCGGGCGCACCCAGGGCTTCAACGACCTGCTGGTGGGGCTCGCGGCGGCTTGTGGCAGTCTCGGCAGCGGCCTTATCGCGGCGAGGTTCGGCTACGTTGGCGTCGGTGCGGCGGGAGCCGTGCTCTCGCTGGTGCCGTTCGTGTTCGTGGCCCGGTGGGCCCGAGAGCGCGCGCGCCCCGCGTGACCACATCGCGGCAGCCATGTCGCGCGAATCATGCTGCACGAACAGGTCGCGGCAACCATATCGCGCGAACCGTGCCGCGCGAACCCGTGGTATTGTACATCTTCAGAGGTTCGTGTGAGGTGTGCCCTCGATCGTGGGCGAGCAGGGACTCCGAAGCGGTCCAGTCGATCAGTGCTTTTCGAACTGCCGGAGCGCCTTCTCAATCAGAGTCGGGCGCCCACGGGGCGGGCTGCGCTCTCTCACGCGGGCCAGAGACCGTCCTGCTTTCCGCTGCCGCCAGCAATCCGCTCAAGATGGCGGTGATCCCGAGCTCGAACTCGACTGCGAAAGGGTTGTCCGACGGAGCTTCCTTCATCACGCGGTGCAGGTTGGGAAACTCGTCGGGGGGAAGCTCATCCATCGGCAACGGGCCGTGATCATGCAGCTCCGAGCCCTGCAGGTGAGCGGCGTAGGTCTGGGCCCATCCCATGATGTAGTGGCCGCACACATCGACAAAGGCGATGGACTCCTGCGGCGTGAATCCCAGGCTGGCGATGACGGCAAGCATCCGCTCTATCGGGCGCAGGGAGGCCGGAGTGCGCACGGGCCGCGTTGCCACGAAGGGCAGCGCGTTGGGATGCGCGAGCAGCGCATCCCGGTATGACAGGGCCATCTGCCTGAGCTGTTCGATCGGGGGAAGCTTGAGCCCAGGGCCCGGCCCAGGATCGACCTCGGCCATCACTGCTTCCACAATCGCATCGTAGAGTGCTGCTTTGTTCGGCAGGTGGTAGTAGATGGCCATCGGGTCTACCCCGAGCAGCGCGCCCAGGTGCCGCATGGAC
>JBEKXR010000410.1:0-4020 GCA_049511935.1 Spirochaetia bacterium
TGATTCATGCCCGGCACTGGGGATCTGCGGCTGACCCCGATACCGAAAACTTTTCCGCTTTGGAGCCTTGGCCGGCTCCCCTGGTACTCGAGTTCGATCATGCGATTTCCGCGACCTTGGCGTTGTTCGCATCGAACCGCCTGTTGAACCACCGGAATCGCGTGCTCCTTTGCGCACTTCTCCGCTTCCGCGAACGCGATCTCCGAAACCGCCGCCAGCTCCACTTTGATAACCTTGTGGGCCAGGTTTTCGAGATGGATGCGCCCAATCCGACCTGCCCCGATTACGCCGACTCGGACTTTTCTGCTTATGGAAAGCACCTCCTCATCCCTTTGTGAACGGTCCGATATAGGGCAGCTCGAACACCGATTTCCAGCCTGGGCTGAAAGGCTCCTTGAGAAACGGCTCCAGTTCCTTGGGGTCGCGCAGCGTTATCTGGTCTATGGGAGGGAGCTTCCCGGGGGGGAACGCATCCAGTATCTGGTCCACGACCAGGGTGAGGTAACTGAGGATTGCCGCGATCGGCCGTTTGGCCTTCTCCGCGGTCGCGAGCGACGGCTCACCCACCACCCCTTCTGGGGTTCCGCGCCTCTCGATGGCCGCATGCCCCTCGCCTTCCGACCAGCGGTGCGGCCGCCTCCATGGATCCACCGATGTGTCGAAGTGGCCCCCCGGAAGGTATGTCGGCCCTCGGGCGTCCTTGACGTACTTCATGTCGATCATGTCGGCGAACATGAGCAGACCCACCGCCGTCTCGCTCTCATCCGCGTGGATGAAGGTCGTTTCCAGGGAGTCCGCCCTGTCTATGGGGATGAAGAACTCCCTCACGCCGCGGTGCCAGTCCAGCACCTGATAGATCCCCGGGAGCTGGAAGCGCTTGAGGAACTCGTGCAGCGCCGTCTCCAGCATCCAAAGCTGGCCGTGATTGTTGATGATAATCTGTTTCCTGTAGCCGTCGTTCCACAGCCCCAGCATCACGTAGATCAGGTTCTCCACCACCACTTCCTGTGGCACCATGATCGTGCCCGGCATCCCGAGGTGATGGTAGGGGTGTCCGCCGTAGTTCAGGGGCGGGGAGGCCAGGTTCACCTCGCGTCCCTTCTTGGCGGTGTAGCGCCGAACCCCCTCGCAGATCTGCGTGACCATGAAGTTGTCCAGACCGCTGTTGGCATGCTCGCCGTGGTTTTCCGTGGTACCCACGGGGATGAGCACGATATCGTTCTTCTTCCGCTTCTCGTTCTGCCTCCCCCGCGGCGTGGTCTGGATGTAGGAGCCCGCCCTGCCCAGCTCAGAGGGCGAAGGCACCTCGTACTCCCTGAGGATGGCCTCGATGCGCGACATCGGCGCGTCGAAGATCTCCTTCTTCAACCTGCCGACCTCGTTGTCTTCGAAGACGATGAGCGGATGGCTCGTCGTCAGGAACTTCATCTCTGTCTTCGCTTTTGCCATTGACGTCTCCTTCAATTCCCGGGGTTGACGCAGCTGATCTTGGACTCTTTCTTGTCCGTGCGGAGGCTCACGATGTGCTCAGGCACCTGTGCGAGGGCAACCTCCTTGGTGATCATGGGCCGCATGTCCATGCCGCTCGCCATCATCTGGATGACGTGCGGGAACGTGCCGTCCCCCGAGTGGCCCTGGGTGCCTACGATCTGCGCGCGGCGCACCTGAAGCACTTCTCCGGTGACGGGCATCTTCGCGTCCGCGCGGGCAACCACCACGACGGTCGCGTTCAGCGTCCGCCCCTCCCAGATGCACGCCTCGATCTGGGGGTAGACCACGGTGGGAAGGCCCGTGGCCTCCAGGTACAGCTTGGCCGCCATGCCATGGGTGATCTCCAGCACCCGCTCCTTCAGGTCTTCTTTCAACGGATTGATCACGTCGTCAGCGCCGAGCTTCTTCGCCACCGCGGCGCGCGCAGGCTCGGGCTCCGAGAGGATAACCTTTGATGCACCCGCGCGCTTGAGGATTGCGATCGCCGCAAGCCCCACGGGGCCCGAGCCGCAGATCACGACATTGTCACCGGGCCTTATCCCGCCGCCGCGCACGATGACGCCGGTGTAGGCGACGCTTGTCGGCTCCACCATGCTGCCAAGCCGGAACACATCCGCCTCCGCGAAGCGCTCACGCAGCGGATCGAGGCTCCACACGGTGCGGTCAGGAACGACAAGGTACTTGGCAAACCCGCCGTTCACATTGAAGCCGATCTCATCGAGCCTCTCGCAGTGGTTGGGGAAGCCGTCCGCGCAGGGCTGGCATGAGCCGCACCAGAGCATCTCCTCTGTGCAGACCCACTCTCCACCCTTGAACTGCTTGTTCGTCACCTTGTCCTTCGCGCCCGGGCCGGTATCCCGCACAATTCCAGCGAGCTCGTGACCGAGAGTGCATGGAAACCCCGTGAGCCCAGGATAGAAGATGTAGCCGTCCGGCTCGGTCTGCGCCATGTGGACGTCGCTGCCGCAAATGCCGCACTGCCTGACCTCGATGAGAACCTCTTTCGGCCCCGGCTTGGGGATCGGCACGTCTTCGATGACGAGCTTCGGGTTCCGCCAGACGCGGCTTCCCAGATAGGTCTGCTTCCTGTCGATATCCTTTGCACCGAGCTTGAAGCCAGGCTTTGGTTCCCAATCCGCATGCATCCTGACTGCTTTCATTTTTGTCTCTGCCATTAGCGTCCTCCTCGCATGATTTGTTTGTAAACGTTTACAATCCTTTCAACGATGTGATTGTAAACGCATCAAAAGAATTGTCAAGCACACGGATGAGTCGGCTGCGGCGGCTACGTTATCAGGCTTGTCTTTCGAACGATCAGCTCAGGCTCGAGGACAACGACCTGACGACCCCCGCTTGTCTCTGCAGAGACCGCAGCATTCTCGGTTTCCTCCGCACATGCAGTCATCACCTTTTTGTCCGCTTGCTGCCCGTTTCGGGCTCCCCCTCTGGCAGCATGTTCCTTCCAGCTGATTTCCTCCAGGAGAATTCTCACAGCAGCTTTCCCCATCTCGTATTTGGGCTGGCAAATGGTCGTGAGCTGAACATTCTCGAATGAGGCGAAGTGGATGTCATCGAATCCCACCACCGCGACATCCGCCGGCACGGCAAGGCCCAAGCTCCGAACCCCTTCGATGACCCCGAGGGCCAGTAGGTCATTCTCGGCGAAGATCGCCCGCGGGTAATCGCCTCCCCCAATCATCTCTCGAATGAGCTTGGTTCCTGCCTCCTGGGTAAAATGGCCGAGCTTGATATCGCGTTCTTCGATCGGGAGGCCATACCGCTCCATGGCCATCTTGAAGCCTTCGAGACGCTCATCAACCGGCATGGATTGCTCCACCGCCCCGATGAAACCAATCTTCCGGTAGCCCGCTTCGATGAGGTGCCTGGTGGCAATGAAGCCGCCCCGGATATTATCGATAACCACGTAGCTGCGTTGGGTGTTCTGGGGAGGCCGGTCGACATAGACGACCGGGATCGAGTTGAATAGCCGCTCCTGGGCGGGATCCACGGCATTCGAAACCGGGGCAATGATGAGCCCGTCCACCCGCTTTTCCGCCAGAAGCTCGATGTACTGCGCCTGCCGATCCTGCTCCCAGTTGGTGTTGCAAAGGAAAACGCTGTAGCCCTGCTCCTTGGCTCCCTCCTCGATGCCACGAGCCACTTCGGGAAAATACGGGTTGGTAATATCGGGGATGATGAGGCCGATGCTCTTGGTCCGCTTGTTGACGAGCCCTCGTGCGATGCCGTTCGGGCTGTAGTTCAGCCGCTTGGCGACCTCGAGAATTCTCGCACGGGTCTCAGGCTTCACTCCGTACTTGTTGTTGAACGCGCGCGATACGGTTGCGTATGAAACGTTCGCCTCTCTGCCAATATCTTTGATTGTGGCGTTCATAGTGAAGCCTAGCTTGACTCAGAAATATGGCAAACGTTTACAACCCTGTCAAGGCCAAAGGCGATTCCGGGAGCACTTTCAAAATGTTGGTAGGCACAGCGCAGGAAGGCGCCGGCCTGACATTCGAGATATGGCAT
>JBEKXR010000411.1:0-4010 GCA_049511935.1 Spirochaetia bacterium
CGCGCTCGATTCTGATGCCGTCACTCCCTCTGTGGTGGCGGATGTGCGTTCTGCGGCCGCATCTACGGTCTTGCAGAAGAATCGGCGAAGCCCCTCACCACGTGCGTGGAAAGAAGAATCCTGCAGCCTACAGCACTTTGGGAGCAAACGCGCTCATCAACCTGGATCGATGTTCCACTATCATTCATTCGATGAACAGATAGGCCTGCCCGACCCGCTACTTCTGTTCGAGAAAGCTCCCGTCCCGGAGCTGGGAGAAGGCCTTGCGGAGCTCGTCCTGCGTGTTCATGACGATCGGCCCGTACCACGCCACGGGCTCGCCGAGCGGCCGGCCCGACACGAGGAGGAACCTGATCCCCGCGGGTCCCGACTGCACCGCGACCTCATCGCCCGAATCGAAGAGAACGAGACAGCGGTCCTCCGCCATGCCTGCAACGAGCCCGCCTTGCGTCGAGCCGTCCTCTCCCACCGTCTCGGTGGCGATCGGCCGGGGGCCCGAGGAGTTGGCAAACCTGCCCGAACCGGCAAAGACGTACGCGAATGCATGGCGCGTCGTTTCCACGGGGAGCGACTTCCGCTTCTCCGGAGGCACCCAGACGTCGAGGTACTGCGGCTCCGCGGCGACCTGATCCACCGGCCCGGAAGCTTGTCCATAGCTGCCGCAGACGACGCGCACGCGTGTGCCGTCGTCATCGACAACCTCGGGGATCTCGCCGGACTTGATGTCCTGGTAGCGCGGGGACATCATCTTCAGGGAGGAGGGCAGGTTCGCCCAGAGCTGGAAGCCGTGCATCTGGCCCTTCTCGTTGCCGTGCGGCATCTCCTGGTGAATGATGCCCCGGCCCGCGGTCATCCACTGCACGTCCCCCGTTGTGATGCTCCCCTTGTTCCCCATGCTGTCGCCGTGGTCGACGCTCCCCGAGAGGACGTACGTGATGGTCTCGATGCCGCGGTGGGGGTGCCAGGGAAAACCGGCGAGATAGTCCTCGGGTCTCTCGTTCCTGAAGTCATCCAGGAGAAGGAAGGGATCGAAGCTCTCCGTCTCCCCGAATCCGAAGGCGCGGCGAAGCTTCACGCCGGCACCTTCCACCGTGGGGGTTGCCTGGATGAGCCGCTTGATGGGTCGAATCGACATGGTGTGTGAAAGATACCGCGGGAGCAGTCAGTCGGGTAGGATCACGGGAACAGGGCCCGGATGCTCGTCGTGTACGGCGGGCGGATGACACCCTTCTCGGTGACGATGGCGGTGATGAGCGAGTTGTCCGTCACGTCGAAGGCCGGGTTGTACGCCTTCACACCCTGCGGCGTCATGCGCCGCGCATACCACATCTCGGCGATCTCCTCCGGCGCGCGCTCCTCAATCGGAATATCGCGTCCCGATGCGCAGCCGAGGTCGATCGACGAGAGCGGGGCGTGCACGTAGAAAGGGATGCCGTAGTGCTTCGCGAGGATCGCCACACCGGAGGTGCCGATCTTGTTCGCCGTATCTCCGTTCGCCGCCACCCTGTCGCATCCGACGAGGACCGCCTGGACCCACCCCCGGCTCATCACCGTGGAGGCCATGTTGTCGCAGATGACCGTCACGTCGATTCCCGCTGCATGCAGCTCCCACGCCGTGAGCCGGGCCCCCTGCAGGAGCGGCCGGGTCTCATCCGCGAAGACCCGGAAGGCGTAGCCCTTCTGCGCGCCGAGGTAGATGGGCGCTGTCGCCGTGCCGTACCGGGAGGTTGCCAGGGCGCCGGCGTTGCAATGGGTGAGCAGGCCCCAGCCGGGCTGGAGGAGTGCAAGCCCGTTTTCCCCAATGCGCCGGCAGACTTCCTCGTCCTCGGTCCGGATCAGATCCGCCTCGCTCTTCAGCGCCGCGAGAAGACCACGCGGCGACAGGTGCGCATTCGCGCGAAGGGCGCGCGCCATCCGTTCCAACGCCCACGCGAGATTCACGGCCGTGGGACGCGCGGCTTTCAAGAGGTCACTTGCCGCCTGGAAATCCCGGGCGATGCCGGGGACGTCGGTCGCCCGGGATCGGAAGGCGCCGAGGTACGCGCCGTAGGCGGCGGCCACGCCGATGGCCGGAGCACCGCGGACCCTCAGGTTGTAGATCGCCTCCCGCACCTCTTCCGGCTGGGTGAGCCTCAGGTAGCGCACCTCGCCGGGGAGGAGGGTCTGATCTAGGAGGACCAGCTCATCTGCCTGCGCGTCGAACCTCACCGTGACTGCCGGATCCGCGGACGCCCCGTGGCTCGTGGATCGGGCGATCCTGTCCCCCGCCATTATTGGTTCAGAGACGCCTGGAGGATGTCGACGATCTGCTTGATGACCTCGTGCGGAATCGAGCTGATCCTCGCCTCGGCCTTCTGGGCCGTCGTCTGGAGCTCCTGGATCGCCTTCTGCGACTGGTTCACCTGGTCGATGGCGGCCTGGGCCTGCACCTTGATGGTCTGGTAATCGGCGATCTGGGCCTTCAAGGAGGCGATCTCTGCGACCTGGTCCTTGGCCTTCTTGTCCACGTAGTCGGTGGTCGCGAGGAAGCCGAGGAACTTTCCGCTCGCGCACCCCGAGAGAGCAATCGCGGCGATGACGGCAAGAACACACACCCTCTTCATTTCGGTCTCCTCCTGCCGGCATTCTATCCGAGCCCCCGCGCGCCGTCCACTCACTTGACGCGCGCCGTGGATTCTCCTTACCATCAAAGGAAATACGGAGCATCAGCAGCCCGCGTTCCCAGAAGCGCCGGGCCCCCATTCCCGTAGACAAGGATATCGAGGCCGAGCCTGGGGCGGCAGCCGGCTGCGAAGCAGACGGCGAGAGCCCGAGCACAGGGATGTGCGGCAGCGAGGCCGTAAAACATGACAAGGACGACCATGCCGAAAACCGCTGTCAGATATGACGAGAAGGCGATCCAGACCCTGGACGCCCTGGAACACATTCGCCTGCGCACCGGGATGTACGTCGGCCGGCTCGGCGACGGCTCGAACCCCATGGACGGGATCTACATTCTCCTGAAGGAAGTCGTCGACAACAGCGTGGACGAGTTCATCATGGGCCAGGGGAAGGTGATCGAGATCTCCCGGAAAAAGGACTCCATGCTCGTCCGCGACTACGGCCGGGGCATCCCGCTGGGCAAGGTCATCGACTGCGTGAGCAAGGTGAATACCGGCGGCAAGTTCAACGACGACGTGTTCCAGTTCTCCGTCGGCCTGAACGGCATTGGCACGAAAGCAGTGAACGCCCTGTCGGCCGAGTTCGAGGTCGTGAGCTTCCGAGAGGGAAAATTCGTCCAGGGGCTGTTCCGGGAGGGAAAACTCGTCACCCAGAAAGACGGCAGGGACGCGAAGGCAAAGACGGGCACACTCGTGAGGTTCACGCCGGACCTTAAGATCTTCACCACCTACGCCTGGAACGACGAGTTCATCCTCAAGAGACTGCGCTACTACTCCTACCTCAACAGCGGCCTGCGCCTCCAGTACAACGGGCAGACGGTCGTGAGCCAGGGCGGGCTCCTCGATCTGCTGGTGGAAGAGATCGGCGAGGAGTCGATGCACTACGAGATCGCCCATTACCGGGGGGCGCACCTGGAGTTCGCTTTCACGCACACGGCGAACTACGGGGAAAACTACTTCAGCTTCGTGAACGGGCAATTCACGACGGACGGGGGCACGCACCAGACCGCGTTCCGCCTCGGCGTGCTGAAGGCCATCGACGAATACGCGGGGGTGAACTTCGCGGCGGAGGACGTGCGCGAGGGGATGATCGGCGCGGTGGCCATCAAGATCAAGGACCCGGTGTTCGAAAGCCAGACCAAGCACAAGCTGGGCAATAACGAAATCCGTACGTGGGTCGCGGAGGAAGTGAAGCAGCAGACCCTCACCTGGCTGCACAGGAATGAAGGGGAAGCGAAAAAGCTGCTGGAGAAGATCAAGTCCAACGAGCGTATCCGCAAGGAGCTTTCCACCATCAAGAAGCAGGCGCGTGAGATGGCGCGCAAGGTGGAGATACACATCCCCAAGCTC
>JBEKXR010000412.1:0-3983 GCA_049511935.1 Spirochaetia bacterium
GCTGCCCGGATTGAGCAGTTTCTTGTCCTTCCCCTCGACTCGTCGTTTGTGATCGTGGCCGTACACGACCACGTCGTACGCTCCGGACCTGAAAATGTCGTCAGCCAGATCGGGGTAGTGCATGACCGCGAACGTCCTGCCGTCCAATGTCACGATTCGGGACCCGTCTGCGAACGAACAGAACTCACCGCCACGTCGAACGAGCAGGGCCCGGTCTCCATCATTGTTGCCGAAGACCGCGTACATCTTCAGGCCCTTGTCGGCGAGCGGCTTGAACTGGGCGAGCGTGAAAGGGGAACAGAAGTCACCGCCGTGGATGACCGCTTCCACGCCGATTTTCGAAAATACTTCGACCGCCTTGGCGATGTTCGGCAGGTGGTCGTGCGTGTCAGAAAGAATCCCGATCTTCATCGCCTGCTCCCGCTCGAAGATACTCCTTTCCGGCAGTATCGGCGCGCGCCGTGTTTTGCTACAATGACCAACATGAAACGGATCGGCATCATCGGATTCGGCATCATGGGAGAGGCATTTGCGACCGGCTTTCTGCGCAAACTCCCCGAGCTCTCCCTGCTCGTCCACGATGCGAAGCAGGATCGGCGGGACGCGGCGGCTCGTACCCGCGGGCTCTCAGTGGCCGCATCGGCGGCTGAGGTCCTGCAAGGCAGCGACCTCACCGTCCTCTCCGTGAAGCCGCAGGACTTTGCGGCCTTCGCGGCGGAAGTGAAGGGCGCGGCACGCGGCAAAGCGGTCATCTCCATCCTCGCGGGACGGAAGATCCAGTCGGTCTCCGATTCGCTCGGCACCGACCAGGTGGCGCGTTTCATGCCGACGCTTGCCGCCGTGAAGGGCGCATCCATGGTGGGCGTGTCGTTCCACGCGGATGCCGGTGCCCGGATGCGGGAGGATGCGCTCCAGCTCGCGGGGGCGCTGGGAGCGGCCCTGGAAATCCCCGAGAAGCTCATGAGCGCGATGACAGGGGTTTCCGGATCCGGGCTTGCTTTCGTCTTTCAGTTCGTCCACGCCATGGCGCAGGGGGGCGTGGCGGCGGGGTTCGACTACCGGACGGCCCTCGCAGTTGCCGTGGCGGGACTCGAGGGTGCCGCCAGCCTCCTGAAAGACGGCACTCATCCCATGGAGCTGGCAAGCAGGGTCACTTCACCCGCGGGAACCACCATCCAGGGCGTGCGGGCGCTCGAGAAGGCAGGCTTTACTGCCGCGGTCATGGAGGCCGTGGAAGCGGCGGCCCGAAAGGCTGCCGATTTCGAAGGGTGAATGCGCCGCTGGCGCGTCGCAGAGTTGAAACTGCATTGCCATGCCCGCGCTGCTCCGCTATTATCCCCGGATGCTCGATCTGAAGTTCATCCGTGACAATGTCGAAGCGGTCCGGGCGAACGTCGCGCACCGGCACGTCACAGCGGACCCGGATCTCGTCGTGCGGTTCTACGACCAGCGGAACCAACTTCTGAAGGAGCTGGAGTCGCTGCGCGCCGCGCGGAATGCCAACGCCGACCGGATGAAGGGAAAGCTCACCGCCGAAGAGAGGACTCCGCTCATCGAGGAAGGAAAGCGCCTCAAGGAGAGCATCGCGGAGCTGGAGAAGCGCCACGAGGAGACCGAGAAAAAGCTCACGGAGGAGGCGCTGAAGATCCCCAATATGTCCCACCCCTCCGCCCCCGTCGCCGAAGGAGAGGCGGGCAACCTGCAGCTGCGCACGTGGGGAAAGCCTCCGTCGTTCTCCTTCGTGCCCCGGGACCACGTGCAGATCGGCCAGGCCCTCGACCTCATCGATTTCGAAACAGCAGCGAAGGTCGCAGGCCAGAAGTTCTATTACCTCAAGAACCAGGCTGTAATCCTGGAGCTGTCGCTCGTGAGATACGCCATGGACGCGCTGCTGCGGGAAGGCTTCACGCCGATGATCACCCCGGACGTGGCCCGGGAGGAAATCGTGGCGGGCCACGGGTTCAATCCGCGCGGACCCGAGAGCAACATCTACCCCGTGGAGGGCACGGACCTGTGCCTGATCGCCACTGCTGAGTTCACCCTCGGGGGATACAACGCCGGCAGGGTGCTGCCCGCCGAACAGCTGCCCGTACGGTTCGCCGGCCTGTCTCACTGCTTCCGGCGTGAAGCGGGTGCGGCCGGGCAGTTCTCCAAGGGGCTCTACCGCGTGCACCAGTTCACCAAGGTGGAGATGTTCGTCTTCTGCCTCCCCTCGGACTCCGAGGCGATGCTCGATCGCCTCATTGGAGTAGAAGAGAAGATCTTCCAGGGGCTCGAGATCCCCTACCGCATCGTGGATACGTGCACCGGTGACCTCGGCGGACCCGCCTACAGGAAGTTCGACATCGAGGCATGGATGCCCGGTCGAGGAGAGAAGGGCGAGTGGGGGGAAATCACCAGCGCGTCCAACTGCACCGACTACCAGGCCCGGCGGCTGGGCATCCGGTTCAAGGACCAGGGGGGGAAGAACCCCTTCGTGCACACGCTGAACGGCACGGCACTCGCGGTCTCACGGACCCTGATCGCGCTGCTCGAGAACTTCCAGCAGGCCGACGGCAGCGTTCGCCTCCCTGCCGCCCTGGCCGCCTACGCCGGATTCAAGGAGATCGGCGCTGCCGGCGGGGGGTCGAGAGCATAGGTGCGCCGCCGGCGCGGTGGCTCCTACTTGGTCATCTGGCCGAGATTCTTTGCGAGGAATTCCTGGTAGTCCTTGAACAGGTACGGCCTGCGGGCCTTCATCTGCTGCTTCGTGGCGTCGAAGAGGTCTTCCGAGCACGGGATGCAGATGTCCTTGTCCAGCACCGTGATGTAGGTGGCGTCCCTGCGGGCGCCGGCAACGGCCTTCTTGCAGATATCGCAGACGATCGCTGTCATGTTCTCTCTCCTTGCCGTATCGTTGATTTATTGTAAACAAAAGCACGGCCGTTGTCGAGCGGCCATCCCCGGGTCCCGATCGGCTGACGCGCTGACGTCGGGTGGACGAAAGCGGGTGATTGTGTGTACCCTTCACGATACCGAAGAGAGGGGACTGAAATGACCGACGTGATGGAGAGGTTGAAGGAGGAGAAGATTCCCTTCCTTCTCTGCGGTTATTCCTCTCTGGACAGGTATTTTCGGGTCGACGAGACGGGGCCCCTGTACCTGGCCACAGATGCGTCTCTCGTTTCGCTGGCCAAGGCGTTCGACGACCTGCAATTCCCGGGGCTTCCCCTGGAAGACGCCTCCGTCCAGGGTGAAGGCCGAAGGCTCGTTTTCCGCTGCGTTGACTCCCTTTCTGTGCCTCCGGCCGCCCCCTTCCGCGTGCTGCGCCTCCTGTACGACCCGGGCCGCAACGCGTTTATCGACAGGCTCGACATGTACCCTGATCTTCGCGCCCCGCGCCTCGGCGAAGTGGGGGGGTCCTCGCCAATGTGGCTTCCGCTCTGCGAAGGGGCGCGGCTCGTTTCGCGCTACCACTACACCGCCGAGGCGCCCACCTTCGCCTGGGGCAGGGGTGACGAGCTGCCCCCGCCGGCCTACCAGCGTGACCTCCTCGTGGGCCTGCTCTGCTCGCGCAGCCCGGAGAAGGGCCTCGCTCTCCTCGACGCCGCGGGCTTTGTCGCGGAGGCCTGGCCAGAACTGGCCGAGATGGCCGACGTTCCCCACGGCAAGGATTTTCATCCCGAGGGCAACGTCTGGGAGCATACGCTGGCCACCCTGACTCACAGGAAGCGTCCGGACGTGATCCTTTCCCTGGCTCTCATGCTCCACGACAGCGGGAAGCCGCACGCGCAGAGCGTCGGGGACAAGCGCTTCGACGGGCACGCGGAGATCGGGGCGAAGATCGCCGTTCGGTTCCTTCGCAGGCTGGGATTCCCGGCGGAGACGATCGGGTCCGTGGAGTTCCTCGTGCGCTACCACATGATGCCGCCGGCGCTGAAGATCCTGCCGGCGTTCCGCACGGATCCCATTTTCGCCTCCCCGCTGTTTCCCCTTCTGCTCGA
>JBEKXR010000413.1:0-3974 GCA_049511935.1 Spirochaetia bacterium
GGCGAGGTTCGCGTACGTGCGGTATCCCCCTTCCCACAGCGCACGGAACTGGAACACGTTCGTTTCCACTGGATGGGCGGAGATCTCGGGCTTCACCTGCAGGCCGTCCACGTCGTTCCACTCCCCGGGCTTCAGGTCGTGCACCTCGAAATACCGGGGAAACATCGCCTCGTCCATGCCCATGAGCGCGGAGAGCTTCTTTGCCACGGAGTCGCGAACCGGAGCGGTGGCGAAGTACTTGATGCGATGATCAGAGCGGACCAGCGAGGTGAGTCCGGCGAAATGATCGTCATGTGAGTGAGAATGGAAGATCCCTTCGATCTCGTTCACGTTGATGCCGACCGCGGTGAGCGACTGCTCGATGTTCGGCCCCGCGTCGATGAGGTAGATCCTCCCCTGGAAGATCACGAGGCTGCCCATGCAGGGCTTCTCCGTGTCCCACCCGTCCCCCTCGCCGATGTGCACGACTGAGAAGTACTCCCGGCGGATCTTGTGGAATCCGAGCGAGTATGAAGACGGGTACCGTTCCCCCTGGCCGAGATTGAGGTCCACCTGCACCGTCTGTCCGGCGCAGGCGAACTCGTACACGTTGAACCCCGTCCGCCGCACCATCACACCTGCCCTCAGCTCTACCGATGACGGGCCGACGATCCGCGTGTCCAACATCTCGTCGGTCTGCCGGATCCGACCAAAGGCGAACCAGAGCTTCATCCGCATGTAGTCCTGGGCAGTCCCCGGGGGAACGCCGGCCGCCACGATCTCCTCCAGGGATGAAAGCCCGTAGTTCCCCCGGAAGATGTACTGACTCTGCGACCGTACCTGGGACTCCAGCCCGATGAGGAGCGGCTTCTGGCCGGTGTTCCCGGGAGGCCCGGGGACCATCATCCCCTGCCGGTAGAGCATCTGGAGGATCGGGAATTCGGCAAGGTTGCAGAATGTCTCGTTCTGTGTCGGGACATCGGACAGCAGGATCGCATTCGGGCCCGTCTCGAACGCTACGCCGTCCTTCTGGGTGCCCACGATGAGCCCCTTCTTCATGAGCAGTTTCACGCTGTCCGCCGGGCAGCCGCAAAGGACGGAAAGGCCGGCCTCGGGGATCGCGACCCAGTTGACTCCGCGCGCAACCATGACCGTGTGCATCGCTGTCTCCTGTGGTGAATAATAACCGTCGAGACACAACGGAGGCGAGCGAAAGATCGACCTGTTCTCCACACTGCAGCGATGTGGAATTTCATCGACGAGGATTTTCTGCTCACGACCAGGGCGTCCCGGCGGCTGTACCATGGTCAAGTGGCAGGCATGCCCATCCTGGATTTCCACTGTCACCTGCATGTCGGCGAAATCGCGGAGAACCGACCGTTTGCCCGCATCACCGAAGCATGGCTTGCAGGCGATCACTACAAGTGACGCACGATGCGGGGCTGCGGAATCATTTAGAAACCGAGACGCTGCTCCAGCAGGAGCTGCGTGCCGTCCCACGAGAACACGGCGACCGGGCCACGCCTGCCGGGCCGAAGATCCACCCACGGCCGATCACCCACCACGGCGGCAGGCGAGCGAGTCGCCATGAGCAGGGCGGACTCGATGCCGGGCTCAGCTTCCCGGGCCAGCAGCTCGATGTCCTGTCGGAGGGTCCGCGCCGCGCCCGAGAGCAGGCCGGTTCCCTTCACGTGAAGGGCGCCGTCCCGAAGCTCGACCCTGTTGCCTTCCATCTCGTACTGTCCCTCGGGCAGGCCGGAGAGGTGGGCGAGGTCGCTCACCAGGATCGACCTCGGTACGCCCTTTGCCCTGATGCCGAGGCGCAGGGTCGCGAAAGGGACATGGTGGCCGTCGGCGATGAAACACGCGTGCAGGGCGTCCTCCGTCAACTGCGAGTACACCACGTTGGAATGCCGGTCGAGCAACCGCGCGCACCCGTTGAACAGGTGCGTGCTCATCCGCGCTCCTGCTCCCACCGCCTCGGAAATCTGGTCGACTGACGCAGCGGTATGCCCCAGCGAAACGACGGTGCCAGCCCGCACCGCGCGCTTCACCAGCTCCAGCGCGCCCGGGCGCTCGGGAGCGAGGGTGAGCACGCGGATTCTTCCGCCGGCCGCCTCCTGCAGGGCGTCCCATTCGGAAAGTGAGACCTCGCGCACGAATTCCCTTCTGTGGACTCCCCGAAAGCCGTCCTCGGCCGAGATCCAGGGCCCCTCGAGGTGGATCGCCCACGCGCCACGCAGCCTTCCCTCCTCCCATGCCTGTCTGAATGTCCATAGCACGGCTCGTGCCGTCTCGAGGCTGCAGGAGATGATCGTCGGGCAGTACCTGCTCACCCCGCCGGTCCTGATGAGGGCGTCGGCACGCTCGAGCTGCTCCGAATCCAGGGTGGTGTCCGTGAAGTTGATGCCCGCAATTCCATTGATCTGAAGATCGAAAAGGCCCGGTGTGATCCAGCGGCAGCGATCTTCCGCGAAGGAGGGATCCGTGCAGGACAGGCTCCCCACCGTTTCCTCCGCGTACGCCAACTCCCAGAGGCCCTGCCTGCCGGGAATCCTTCCCTGGACGGTCATGGCAGCCACACGCGAGGGGCTGCGCCGCCGGAGGCGGATTCTGCGCCGCCGTAGTCGATGCGCGCGGGGCGCCCGCCGTTGAGGATCGAAAGGCGCCCGGCCTCCATCGCCAGTTCATTCACGCTGCTGTTGACGGGTGTGGCGATGATGCCCGCCTCATCGACGGCACGCAGGGCGCGCCTGCGCGCCTCCCGGGCGGTGGCTGCGGTCAATCCCGCTCCCGCGGATTCCACACGCTGCACAGTTCCCACGAGCGCCTCGATGGAATCATAGCCGTATCCCACCGGGCGAAGCCCCTCCCCTTCCCACGGAACGAGACGGAAAAAGTCAGGGCTGACGTAATTGTAGTGAGAACCGCCGGGCACCATCTCCTCGAGGTAGGAGTAGCTCACCCCGCGGTGATGATCGTCGTGGCGGATCATTCCCGATGCATCCGGACCTTCGCAGTACATGAGGAGGCCCTGGTCATTGCCTCCCGCCGCACGATCGGGATAGCCCAGGCCATTGGAAACGGAGAGCAGCGCGCCGTTCTCCCAGCGGACGCAGCCCAGCGACCAGAGGAATCCCTCGTTGCCGTTCGGAAACCGGCGCCGCACGCCGAAGAGCGAGACCTCGACGGGCCGCAGGCCCGTGATGAAATGAACGAGGTCGACGTAGTGGCACCCGACGTAGGCGAACGGATCAGTGGCCTCGGGCAGGAACCAGTTCTGGAAATTGGAGTGTCGGTAGGACCAGGGCTCGATCAACCGCGCCTCGCCGAACATGAACTCCCCAAAACGGCCCGCCCGGTAGTCCCGGCGCGCGAGGAGCGAGCGGCGGTCAAACCTCTTGTGGTACTCCACCCCGACGAACAGGCCGCGGGCGCGGGCCTCCTCCCCGATCTCGCGCGCCTGTTCGTGGCTCAGGACAAGGGGCTTCACGCAGAGAACGTGCTGATCTGCGCGCAGCGCGCCCATCACCACGCCGTGGTGCAGCTGGTCCGGCACCGCCACGAAAACGACCTGGCGCGGCGGCAGCTGCGCGACGAGCTCGGGGGCGATCTCGGGCCGGGACTCCTCGGGCGGCGTGGACAGCGGCGGCTGGGGCGTGAATGAGCTGCGTGGAAACGCCGCGCGGATTTCCGGGTTCTCCGCGAGCACGCGCAGCGGCGCGGAGCCGAGGGCGCACACGGTGATCTCTCCGATCCTCCCGAGCCGCTGCAGATGGTAGAGGCTCGGCAGAATGAGATCCGCCGTGATCATGCCTCCGCCGACCACCAGGACCTGAATGCTGTCGCCGGGCGCGGAAGGCGCCATTCGTTGCGGCGCCGAAGGGGCCATCCGCCTCATGAGAGCACCTCGTCCATTGCATCACCGAGGGTGGCGATCCCTTCCTCCAGCGCCTCGCGGGAGATGTCCAGCGCCGGAGCGATCTTGATGCACT
>JBEKXR010000414.1:0-3960 GCA_049511935.1 Spirochaetia bacterium
ACTTCAGATGACAACCCGAAGCGCCCAGCGGGCAACCACGGCGAAGCGATCTCCGCTATGGATATTCGAAGAGGCGGCTTCAATCCGCCAGAAACTCATCCAGCGCGCTGGACGACTGACTCTCCCCCACGGTCGGCTTCGCCTGACCTTGAGCGGCAACGAGGCAACACGAAAGGATCTGACGCATTACATGGAATCTCTCGCCCGCGCAGGATAGGTTTAATGCAACATTAGGGTTAGTATTGACTGTAGAAGTAATTAGTGACTAGATGTTGACTAACATGACAGGAAGAGCCTTAACGCCGGAACGGTTCGCCCAGGTATTGCGACTAGACGAACTAGACAAAGTACCGCTGAATGTGCGACTAGCGCGTACACAAAAGAAGATCGAAAAGGGAAAGGGAAGCCTCTTCGCATTCGAGCTTCAGATGGAGATTGCACATCTAGGAGATCGTGCGGCAGCTAGAAAGCTCGGTCTTTCAGTGAGAGCAATACAAAGGCTGCGAAGGAAATTACCGATGGCAAGGGTGGAGCTTAGAGGCAAGCTGCAGCCCTAAACGCGACAACCATAGCGACGCAGCAAAGGCCGACATCCCGAGCAAATACTCGTTTCTGGTCTGGCCGGCGCACAAAGAGCGTTCGAAGGAATCGAACTGGCCGCGGCTAGGGTTTATTCGCGACATTTCGACCATCGGCGACCTGTTCAAGGTTTGGCCATCCCGCGAGTCTCTCGTGCAAGCCGTGTATCAGAACCTTCCGCAGGGCGTTCTCAAGGAATACCTCGACCTGACCGACGCCCAGGCAAGAGCCGCGGCGGCCGCCGTCACGCAGGCGTCGGCAAGAGAAGCCGCCGATGCGAAGGAGCTTCCCCTTGCCGCGCAGTACATGAACGAGGTGTGGGGCTTGATTCATAACAACACGATCCCAGCACCCGCGGCAAAGAGAGCTTCGGAGCAAGAGACAGTCACTGGCACAGTGTTGAGTATTGTTAGTGGAAGACCCACAAATGAAAGGCTCTCCGCCGAGGAAGCGTTCGGCGATCCACGACAGGCAGTCGAGCAGGTTCTTTATGCTGAGCGCCACGGATCGAGAGATGAATTACGACTCGTCCGTCTTGCGTTCAGACAGTTACCCTACTCTAGAAATTCGCGCAATCGGCGCTCAAACGCGAACCAACTAGCCCAAAAACTGGATTGGAGGATTTGCCAAATGATTTAGGAAACCCAGTTTTAGCGTATAATTAAGATAAGAGGGGGTGGTAAGTCATGGGCAGACCAGCCTGGTCAGAGAGGGAGGTTGTTGAATACTGCCGAACCCTTGAAATAGCATGGCTCTCTCGTAACGGCTACTTTTCTAGAAATAAAAGTGGCGTGCTTGAATGGGGGAACGAAGTCCTAGGAATAGGCATGAGGATCATCATTCAGAGCTTGCCGGAGGAGCCCGTATCTCCAGGAACTTGTCTCAAACTCACGTGCGCGCTGAAAAACGTTCTTGGAACGACAGAATTCTCATACAGAATCAAGCTAGTCACCACCCCCTGCAACTTCGGAGGCGTGCGGTATTGGTTTCTCTGCCCTTTAGGACGTGACGGCGAGTTGTGTGAGAGAAGGGCGTCCAAGCTGTATATGCCACTTGGAGGCAAATATTTCGGATGCCGGCAGTGCCATGATTTGACCTACCGCTGCCAGAAGGAACACGATGCACGGGTGGATGCGTATTCCGCTGAAAAAGGCCACCAGTTCCGAAAATAGAAAGCCACTTTCCCACTCAGCCAATCCGATCATTCAGACAATGTCATGGTGGCTTTATTCGGTCAACTCTGCCCTCCTTCTTTCATCATGAGTCTCTGAGTTAAGGTCGTCGACGACAATTAGAATTCCCGTCTCCAGAGGGGGGGTCCATGGATACCACCTGTCTGGGGAAAATGCAGTAGCGGGCCGCTACGAGCGATGTTTTTCTCGCCGGGCCGGTTCCTGAGCACCGATGACCAATATCGACTCATGCTGGCTCCTTCTTGCTTTCCCCGCGCCGATTGGCGTAGAGCATGCGAACCGACTCGCCTTTGAGCTCGATGCGGTGAGCGGTATGCACGATGCGGTCGCAAATGGCGTCTGCGATGGTGGGGTCTCCGATGACCTGGTGCCACTGGGAAACGGGAAGCTGGGAACTGAAAACCGATGAAGCGCGGCCGTGTCGGTCTTCCAGGATCTCCAGCAGCATCAAGCGACTGGCAGTATCCAGGACCTCTAGCCCGAAATCATCAACGATCAGGAGTCGTTTCTTGGATATCTTGGCCAGCTCCCGAAGGTAGGTGCCGTCGGCCTTGCAGAGCTTCATCTGCTCGAACAACTTGCTCGCCGGCCAATAGCAGACGGTGTAACCATGAATGCAGGCCTGCTGGCCCAACATAGAGGCGAGAAAGCTTTTGCCGCTTCCGCAGGGACCGGTGAGGATCAGGTCCTGGCGGTCTTCGACCCAGCGGCAGTCGGCCAGACGCATCAGCTGATTCTTTTCCAGGTTCCTGTGCAGGCCGAAGTCGATGTCTTCCAGCCCCGCCTGATAACGCAAGCGTGCGAGTTGCAGCAGTCGTGTCAGCCTGCGACCCTGCCGCTCGTCCCATTCGACGTCCACCAGGTGGGCGATCAACTCGTCCGGGGTGAAGTCCGCCTTCGTGCCGGCCTCCATGGATTGGCGCAAAGCCCGCATCATGCCCCACATGCCCATCTTTTCCAGTTTCTGTATCGTTGCCTGATTGCTATTCATCTCGGAGGCTCCTTCTTTCAGTTGTAGTACCCGCTGCCGCGCACGTTCTCGTGCTCCGGCAACGCTCCCAGGTCCAGATGGGGCTGGGTTTCTTCCTCCAGCCCCAAGGCCAGGATGTTCTTGATCCGTGTGTAGGATTGCGTGCCCACATGCAACGCCTTGCGGCAGGCCTTGTTCAGACGATCTTAGCCGTGGCGTTTTGCCAGACTCAGGATGCCCATGCAGCTGCAGAACGCCTGGGGCGGGTAGGCCGCGGCGGAGAGTACCTTTGTGATCACCTCCGCCGTCTCGGGCCCCATCGTCGCCGCCCAACTCAGAAATTTCTCCGCACTCCACTCCGCGTACCAGCGATGGTTCGAGGGCATATGCTCGGCCAGTGTCGTGTATCCGTTGGGCGTGCGGTCCCGACGGTGCTGAGCGACGCGCACGTTGTCCCAGTAAATGGCCACCACCCGATCGTCGTAGACGATCTTCACCCGTGTGGGCGGATCGCGTCGGCGCAGGGGGTGCGGCACGCTGTAGTAATGCCGATCCTCGCGCAGCTCCACGTGGTAGTTGATCGCCACAGTTGCCCAGATGGTTGTCTTCAGCATGAAGGGCTCCGCAGGCAAAGGACGAAGGGCGTGCATCTCCACCCGCTCGAAAAGTTGCCTCCTGCTGTATGCAAGCCGGCTGAAAGGGCGGCGATTGTGCTCTTCCAGAAGTTCCCGAATGGCCCCGTTGACCTGCGCGAGGGAGAAAAACACCTGGCCCCGAAGTCGCGCACTGATTCTCTGGTAGACCAGGCGCACTGCCCCTTCCACCAGCGCCTTGTCCCATGGGCGGCGCACCCTCGTGGGCATGATCACCACACCATAGTGGCGGGCGAAATCCTCAAAAACCGGATTCAACCCCGGCTCATAGGGGTCAGCCCGAATCACCGCCGTCTTCAGGTTATCGGGAATGAGGGCGGCTGTGGCGCCCCCGAAGTACCGGAAGGCTCCTTCGTTGGCCCGAATCCACTGCTCCTCCTCTTGGCTCTCTCGCGCCTCCACGTAGGTCAGCTCGCTGGCTCCCAAGATCGCCACGAATTGTTCCAGAGCCCATCTCTGCCCCGTGGTGCCGTTGATCACCTCCAGCTTGTCTCCCGCCCAGTCGACCAGCATCGCCTCCCCCGCCTTGTACTCGATGTGCATCGACACCTCTTCGCTTCGGCAC
>JBEKXR010000415.1:0-3950 GCA_049511935.1 Spirochaetia bacterium
CGGCTCGCCGCGAAGAAGATCCTGGAAATCGCGCCTTTCTTTCCAAAGGTCGCCCTCGTGATCAGGTGGTTCCTCGGCAAAGCGGTCCGGCGGCTTTCCGAGGAGGGGCATTCCCAGTTCCTCGATTTCGCGTCAGGCCTGCCGACCATCGACCATATTCACCAGATTACCCGGCCTGGTACGCGAGTCATCTATTCCGACATCGATCCGATCACCGTGGCCTATGGACAGGAAATCCTGAAGGACGACCCGAACGTCCGCTACGCTGTCTGCGAGGCGGGCAAGCCGGAGCAGCTCCTCACCTCCCCGCTCCCCTCGCAGCTCTACGAGGCGAGCGAGGTAGTCGCCATCGGGTTCAACGGGATCTGCTGGTTCCTCAGGGACGAGGAGATCAGCCATGCCATGAAAACGCTTCACGCCTGGGCGGGAAAGGGCTCCCGTCTCTTTCTCGCTGACTTCGATTTCACCAATCCGACCCCGGAAGCGGTCGCTGCGATGAAACTCTACGGAACTTTCGGCCAGCCCGCGCGCCTGCGGAATTTGAGGGTCCTGCAGGATCTGATCGCTCCCTGGAAGCGCGCGAGCGGCGGGTTCAGATCGTTGGAGCAATGAATAGGCGTGAAAAAGGGAGTCGAGGGGGACACCCAGAGCACCTTCGGTGGGGTGCTCAAGGGCGCGATCCTGGAAAAATGAGCCCTGCCTCGTCGCCTCTTCAGGCGAGAAGGGAACTGCTCGTTGGTCTCCTCGAAACCCTGCTTGGGGAATCGATATTCGACAACCGCTATTCGATGCACCCCCGGCGGCTTTCTACCCTGGCCGCAGAGCTGGCTGACAATTACATTCGCGCCGCCGAAGGCGGATTTGGCGCCGCCGAAGGCGGATTTGGCGCCGCTGAAGGCCTTTCGCGCGAGGCCGCGCTCGAGGAAGGCGCCCGGCTGGCCCAGGAAGGCCTCGGCGAGAAAACCATCCTTCGGATTGCCGCGTCACTGCGCCGCTTCAGCCTCGGGGGGACCGATGAGGATGCAAAGCCGGCCAGGAACCAGGCAGCGACGGCGGAAGAGTACACCTCCGCGCTCCTGGAAGGGTTCATCACGGCGCGGGAAGCGCAGCTGCTCAGGGACCAGGAACAGCTTCGCCGGGCCCTCTCGACAGCCCTGGAAAGCCAGAGCCAGGAGCTCCTCGTCAAGAATCACGCGCTGGACACGTCCCTCAACGGGATCCTGCTCGCGGACCTCGAGGGGCGGGTGACGTGGGCCAACTCCTCGTTCCTGTCCCTGTGGGGATTCACCATGGCCGCGGAGGTGATCGACCGGCGGACGACCGACTTCTGGACTCCTCAGGATGGCGAGCGAGTTCTCGCCGACCTGCCGCGAACCGGAGGATGGCGCGGAGAGTTCATTGCCGAACGCCGCGACGGGGCGAGCTTCAGCGTCGAGGTGTCGGCGTCCGTCGTGCGCAACGGCATCGGGGAACCCATCGGCATCATGACCTCTTTCGTGGATATCACCGAGCGAAAGCGACTCCAGGCACAGGTCCTTCAGGCACAGAAGATGGACGCCCTCGGGCAGCTTGCGGGCGGAATCACGCACGACTTCAACAACCTTCTCACCATCGTCAGCGGGTATCTCCAGGTGCTCATCCTCGACGCGCCGCGCGACACCAGGACGCACCAGGATCTGATGCAGATGAAGGCCGCCGTGGACCGGGGGGTCGGGCTCACCCGGCAGTTGAGGCTTTTCACACGCCAGGCCTCGGGCAATCGTCAGAGCGTGTCGCTCAACGAAGTGGCACGGGAGACGTGGGAGATATTCAAGCGCACCTTTCCTCCCGAGATCACGGTGGAGCTCGCGCTGGCCCCCTCGCTGTGGATGATCGAAGCGGACTCGAATCAGATGAGCCAGGTCCTCGTCAACCTCTGCGTGAATGCCCGCGACGCGCTCACAGACCCGGCCGCCGGGCGCGAAAGGATTCTCACCATCGAAACGGCGAACGTGATGCTCACCGAGGAACGCATCGGCAAGTACCTTACCGCCCGGCCCGGGCGGTACGTGCTCCTGCGCGTGCGGGACACCGGCACGGGAATGTCCCCTGATCTGCTGGAACGGCTCTTCGTCCCGTTCGTGACGACAAAAAGCGCCCGCAGCGGCACAGGGCTCGGGCTGGCCGTCGTCTATGGCATCGTCACCAGCCACCACGGGTTCATCGACGTGCAGAGCACGGTCAGGGGTGGGACTGCGTTCGAAATCCTTTTTCCGATGACCGGCACGCCGCAGGAGGCGCGACGGGATGAGGCGGCCGCGCCGCCGCTGCCCCGGGGACACGGAAAAATCCTGGTCGTGGACGATGAGCAGCAGGTGCGGGAGCTCATTTCCCGCGTCCTCAGCACCTGCGGATACGAAACGATCACGGCGGCGGACGGCAGTGACGCGCTCTCCCTCTTCGGCGAAGGAAACGGGATCGACCTCGTCATTCTCGACATGATGATGCCCGGCATGGGCGGCAGGGAATGCCTGGCTCGCCTGCGCGCCAAACAGCCCGGCGTGCGGGTTCTCGTGACGACCGGCTACACGAGCGACGGCTCCGCCCACGAGCTGCTCGGGGAAGGGGCGCTGGGAATCGTCGAGAAACCGCTGGACATTGCGGCCTTTGCGGAGAAAGTCCAGGAAACCATGGGGAGAGGAGCAGTCGGCTGCTAGCTCGCATGCCGGAGATCCCCTGCTCCTCCGGCAATGGTCTCATGGCCTTGAGCATCTCCTACGGCAGGGAAGAACCCGGAAAGCCGCGGCAGGGATGGACCTCGTAGGTGAACACGCCGGCCTTCACGCCGGGGTCCTCGTCCATGATCCTTTTCGTTTCGTCGACCGGCGTCGTGAAGATCCCCACCCCACTGAGGTCGCTCCCGTCGTTCACCGCGCACACGATCGGCATCACCCCGTCCGCGCGCAGCCCGAAGTTCCGCCTGCCATGCTCCCAGATGATCGTGTCGACGCCCGGCTCTCTGCGCTTGGACGTCGCTCTCAGGATCACGACGCAGTAGCTTTTTGCAGCCGCGATACCCTGGCGCATCTCGTCGTCAGAATAACTCTTCACGGTTCCTCCCCACAGCCGACAGTCTCGATCATTCCTTTTCACGCTTCGTGTAATCCTCTCCGCGTCAGTCCGGTCACGAGCCTAACATAACTGGCGGGGAGAAGCTGAGACAACGCGCGTGGCTCACTCGGGGCGCGCTCAGGCCGCCGCTCACCGGCCCCGTGTCCCGCGACGCGCCGTCACAGGGTCAGGTTCGTGTGAGCGATGGCCCGGCGGGTGGCGCGGACCAGCTGCCCCAGGGCCGGTCCGTCAATGCGATCGCACGCCCAGTCCCAGTGGATCGAGACCGTGTCACCGTGCCGAAAATCATCGAGGTATCCCCGGCCGTCGACCTGCCTCAGGACTCGCACGACGACAGGCATTCCGAGCGCGAGCTTGCCATCACGCAGGACGAGGGGGGAACGTTCGACCGCGACCTCCGCTCCCTCCGCGAAGAGGACCCGTCCCCAGCTGATGCGGCACTGATCCATGCGCTCCAAGGCGACCGTCGCCCGCTCGTCGCGCAGGAGGCCCGCCCTGCGGTAGACGTCGAAGACGTGGAAATTGTGGTGGGGCTTTGCACCGGTGGGGAGGCTGCTCGTCATCCAGGAGAAATCCCGTGCCTTCATGCGGGGCTGGAACCGGGCCTTCAGCGCTTCGAAGAAGGGCGCCGCACCGACGCGATCGAGCATCGCATTGCCGATCCAGTACGCTTCCACAACCCGTCGGTCGAACGGGTCGTCGAGCCGGTTCACCCGGGCGATGAGGCGGAGATACGGATAAGCGCCCTCGAACCGCTGCGCAAGCTGCGCCAATCCCCCGTCCGTCTTGCCTTCCGTGAGGTAGCCGAACAGGGCCTGGTGATCGTCAGAGCCGCAATA
>JBEKXR010000416.1:0-4676 GCA_049511935.1 Spirochaetia bacterium
ATTGATCTGTTTGCCGGTCGTGCTTCGTGGTCCGCCTTTGCGTCGAGGTACGCCTCGGTGATTACCAGCGGCGCTGTATTGGCAAGAACCGGTCCACTCTGGTTTGCACTCGCTCTGCTGGTATTCTCGATCCTCTATGCTCTAGCGCGTCTCGCGATCTCTCAGGTTTCGAGGAGGCCCGCCTCCGATCGGCTGGTTTCACGGATCCGAATGCCGGCTCCGCGAACCATCCACCTGGCAGCTTTGGCCCTGATGGCGATCATCGCAGCGGGTTCGTTCTTCATCCGTCTCGCCTATCCGGTTGGTACCGCCTGGTTCAACATGCAGCTGTGCTATTTTGCCAAGTACGTGGTGCTCTTTGCTGCGGGGCTGTGGGCGGCGAGAGCGGGTTTCCTTCAGTCCGTGCCGGCCAAGGTAGGGAAGGTTTGGCTGAGGCTTGCGTTCGCGGTTGGAGTCCCGGCTTGGTTCTTGCTCTTTGGATTGGGCGGGGGGCTGAGCAGTGTAGCTCCCTACTTCGGGGGTTGGCATTGGCAGGCGGCAGGGTACGCCGCCTGGGAGGCATTCTTCGTTGTGTCGGTCAGCCTGGGTCTCTTGGTTTTCTTCCGCGAAAGAGCCAACGATCCGACGCCGGTGACCAACTTCCTTTCCAGGACGAGCTTCGGAGTCTACACGTTTCATCCGCCCATTCTCGTCGCGGTCAGCCTTGTGCTCCAGGCCGTAGCGCTCTACGTCGTGGTCAAGGCGGTGTTGGTCGCTGCGCTGGCTCTGGCGATCAGCCTTGTCGTTGCGGCTTTGGTCCGAAAGATACCGAAAGTCGGCCGGATTTTCTCGTGATTCTAGGATGGCGGTGTGCTCCCCTGAGGAGCGCACCGCTGCCAACAAGCTTCCTGACTATCGTGGGAAGCATCGGGCGTCGCTATCGGAGCGTCCGAGACATATGGAGGACCAGGATGTCAACGAATGCACAGGCAATACCGCCCGAGAGTGACCACGACCGAAGGATTTCCATCGTCAGGGGAATAGGAGACCTCCTCCTGCGGCTCTTGCAGACGGTCCTCGCCATGGAAGCCGGACTGGGGATCTACCACCTTCTCGGCACAACGGTTCTGGCGGGAACGCGCTACGCTGCCCTGACTGATCTTTGCCCTGTCATTGGTTGCCTTGCAATGGAACTTTCTGTCGTGGTTCTGATAATTGCGCTGATGCGCTTCTGGCACAAGGCAACATGGCAATACTCACTGCGAGTATCCACCGCGATGCTCGCGCCGGTTGCCATCCTGACCTCGCTGGCCCTTGGCCACGTCATACCCATGAAGTTTCTGTGCGCTCTCGGCGTTGCCGGCATGTTCGCGACGATAATGGTCTTCATGCTCGTTCGCCTTATTCGGTGTCTCTACAGGCAAATGCCAGAAAGGAGTCCCTAGTGAAGAATCCGGTTCATCTCCTGCTCACTGCCGCGGCGATGGCCTCCGCGTTGAGCGGCTGCCAGAGCTTCAGCCGCAACCAGGTCGCTGCGGAGATCGCAGCGGAATCTGCTTCACAGGGAATTTCTCCGATCGAGAGCCTGGGAAGCACGGACAGCTTGGAAATCCTGCCTCTGGTTGAGGCAACGGCTGCCGGGCCCCAGTACATCGCCGAGCACGGCGTTTCCTACCTGGTCAAGACTGATTCCGCCGTGATCCTCTTTGACTTGGGCTTCAACAACGTCGAGCCGAACCAACCTTCCCCGCTCATGCACAACATGGCACGTCTTGGCATCCGGCTGGAGGACATCGGCACCATCGTTATTTCTCACTGGCATCCGGACCATGTCGGCAGGACGGCCTTCTGGAAGCAGCACACCTTATCCATTGCGAGAGAACAACCATCGTTGGAAGGAAAGCGCGTATACGTGCCCAGTCCAACGAGTTATCCCGGTCTCAGCCCAGTCGTTTCATCCAGTCCGACCAAGATCGCTGAAGGCGTGGCCATCATAGGCACTCTGCCCTTTGCAGAAACCATGGGAGACCGTGGCTTGCCGGACCGCAACTGGGAGCAGGCCTTGGCGGTGAACGTTGCCGGCCGCGGCGTGATTCTCATTGTCGGATGTGGACACCCCGGCGTGCCTAAGCTGGTAGAGCGTGCCCAAGCCGCTCTCGGCCAGCCCATCGTGGGTGTGATTGGAGGCCTTCACCTGCTGGGTGCTCCAAAAGCTGTGATCAATCACGACATCGACCTTCTTCGTAGATTGGACGTCCAAGCCATCGGCTTGTCACCCCATGACAGCGATGCGGCCGTTATCGATCGGTTCCGCCGCGAGTTCCCCGCAGCGTACTGCGATGTGATGGTCGGCCACGTAATAGAGTTCTAATTCACGTTCTAATCAAGGAGGAAACGGAAAATGAGTACAACCCTTTCTCTTTCAGCCGGCCCCACGGCCGTCCCAGTACCGGCAACGGCCGGACGCATCGAGTTTCTTTCGCGCTACAAAGGCTTCCTTGCGGTCCTCGTTGTGCTCATGCACGTAGGGATCACCTACGGAGGACCAGGTTCATGGATGTTCCACGACGGAAACGGCGTCCCCTGGCTTACGTTCCTGATCACTATGACCAGCGCCCTTTCCCAGTCCTTCGTTCTCGGTGCGTTCTTCTTCATTTCCGCCTATTTCCTGCCCCGGTCGCTGGAGAAGAAAGGGGCCGGGAGATTCCTCCTTGACAGGCTTGTCAAGCTCGGAATCCCGTACGGCTTGTTCTCCATCCTCGTGAGCCCTCTCCTGGTCATGGCAGTCAGGGCGCATGCCGGAAAGCCGGTTCCCTTCGGCCCCTACTTCGACTCCGGCCCTCTGTGGTTCATCGAGGCGCTGTTCATCTTCACCCTGGTCTTCATGGGTGTCGATGCCGTCCGCAAGGCCCTAGGGAAAGCCCCGGGGCTTCGCAGCCCGCCCTCCACAGGAGCGATCTTCCTCTACATCGTCTGTGCGGCTGCCCTAGGTTTCGCGGTTCGAATCTTCTTCCCGATCGGACGGAGCCTGCACAACCTGCAACTCGGGTACTTCCCGATGTACGTGATCCTGTTTGTGACCGGTATCGCCGCGGGTCGCGGAAACTGGCTGGAGATGATCCCACGGGTGAAGCTTGGTCCCTGGGCTCCGCTGGCCGCCGCGGCAGCAGTGGCGCTCCCGCCGATTCTGGTGTTTGGCGGCGCCGCCAAGGATGTAGGGCCATTCCTCGGCGGACTCACCTGGCAGAACGCCGTGTACGCTGGCTGGGAGGCCCTGGCCGGTACCGCGTTACTCATCACGAGCTTCGTGCTCTTCGCCAGGGGCCGATGGAATCGGTCGGGGACAGGGGCCTCCTTCGGCTCCTCGTCCTTCGGGATCTTCGTGCTCCAGTGGCCGGTTATCGTCCTGGGGGGCATCGCCTTGAGCTTCCTCCCCCTGTACCCTGCCTTGAAGTGGGCCATCCTCGCTGCGGGAGGCATCTGTCTCCTCTGGGGGCTTACGGCTCTTCTGAAGAAAGTGCCTGGAGTGTCACGTGTCCTGTGAAAGGGGTTCACGAATCTATTACGCTCGATCTTAAGATGCCCGCACCTAGCGCAGGGGATATCTTCATGGAAAAGCGGCGAGAAGTGGTTGCGTATGAATGGAGACCGTCCGGCCGTGTGAGGCTCGGCCGGTGGCGAAGGCAGCATCGGGGTCCTACAATCCTTTCGCCCACTGCGCCAAGGTGCCGTTTTGGCGCTGTTCGAGTCGCTCGTCGAGTTTCTTCTCCCAGCCCCGAACGGGATCGTCCTTGCGGGTGCAGCCAGTTGAGACGTCGGTGTAATAGAGTGTTGATCTCTGCTCCAGCCCTCAGTGGCACCAGGATGACTGCAGGATTCGATTTATGAAAGGCAGGGGAAAGAAGCGCCGCAAGCGTCCGCTAAACCCCACCTGACGGGAATCAGGCTTTGGCGGCACGGGATGCGATCAGTGAGATCTCCGGCCGGGAACCGGGAGGGCCATGGAAATCGACATAGGACTCCAATGCCATCCTACCATTCCCAACGATCCGTGAAAGTTCGCTCCAGCTCGGCGACTTGCTGTTCCTCCACCGAAGGCTGGATTTCTTGCTTCGAGCTTGCCCCGCCAGCTGCTGCCCCCCGCCTCTTGGCCTTCACGCGGCGCGCGATCTCTTTCTCTTCAACGGTATTCATTTCGATATCTCCATATTTCTCTTGAACGACTTCAAGCGAATCCTGCGACTTGCTCACTTCAGCACCGCACGAAGCCCTGGAATGCGGCGCAGGATCAGGAATGAAAAAGCCAGCGTCGCTGTGAAGGCAAGCGGCGCAACCGCCACATGCTTGAGCAGCAGAGCGCCATGCCACGGCCTCACAAGCAGAGAGATCGCGATGAGGACAGGAGCATGGGACATATAGATTGCGAATGAGTTCGCCGCGAGAAGCTTCGTGAACCGGTTTTCAACGTTCAGATACTTGCGGAAGAAAGCAATAAGACCCAGGGAGAAACCGATGGCCACGAAGGCCTCCCAGAACGCATAGACAAAGCTCTGCCAGCTGAGGCCGCCGGTAAAAAGGATTTCTCCTCGAGCCGCTCCACCTCCAATCATGATTGCAAACCAAAGGACCAACCCAGCGCTGGGGACAACCGTAAACCAGGTGAGCCCCTGTTTCTCGGGGAAGTTCTCCAGCCATCG
>JBEKXR010000417.1:0-3945 GCA_049511935.1 Spirochaetia bacterium
CGCCGATGCGTCTCGAAGGTCCTGGATCGTCCGCATCGAGGCGGCTTCCTGTGCGGGGCTTCGCGACGAATCGACGAGCAGCTTGTCGATGAGGCCAGCCGAACCGCTGAGCGCCGCGGTCCACTTCGTCGCCCCGTCCTGCAGGCTGTCCGGCATCCACGCGAACACGGGGAGATCCCGGATGACCAGCGGCGCCCACGCCCCCGGGTCCGCGCCCACCCCGTCGTCGCCGGACTCGATGCGGACCTCCTCGAAGCAGACGCCCCTGTTCCGTCTGTCGGGGAAACAGCGGCCGCTCACCCACGCCTCGGTGTGCGGCGAGCGCGCGCGGCGTATCGTGATGATGCGCGCCGGCCTCTTGCCCAGGAGATACTGCAGGGCGGTTTCCACGTGATCGGGTGCTCCCGGCTCGGGAGCACCCTCCGAGCGGAAGATGAGGAGGGTGAAGATGTTCGTCTTGGTTCCCGAGGAATACGGGTTGGATTCCTTCTCCCGAATCCGTGCGATTTCTTCCTCGATGACCCGGGGGTCCAGCAGGACGCTCACAGCCGCCTCCAGCGTCTTTCCGGCGAGCCGAGGAGCGCGGCCGCCGCCTCGGGCCCCGCGCTGCCCGCCCGGTACGGCGAGACCGTCGGCGTGCCATTCGCCTGCCAGCCGTTGAGGATCTCCGTGATGAACCTCCATGCCGAGTCGACCTCGTCCTTGCGCATGTACAGCGTCGAGTCGCCCAGCATGGCATCCAGGAGCAGGCGTTCATACGCGTCGGGCAGATCCTCTCCGAAGGCCGAGCCGTACGAGAAGTCCATGTTCACCGTGCGCATCTCCGTCGTGGGCCCCGGGATCTTGGAGTTGAAGCTCATGGTGATGCCCTCCTGCGGCTGGATGCGGAACGTGAGGACGTTGGGAGGGGTGGCGGCCGGCTCCTTGTCGGCGAACAGCAGGAGCGGCGGCCGCTTGAAGTGCAGGGAAATCTCCGTGGTCCTTCGCGAGAGCCTCTTGCCGGTGCGCAGGAGAAACGGAACGCCGGCCCAGCGCCAGGAATCCAGAAAGACCCGTATCGCCGCGTAGGTCTCGATGCAGGAGCCGGGTGCCACCCCTTCCTCCTGCCGATACCCGGGGGCTTCGGTCCCCTCCACGATGCCCTTCTCGTACTGGCCTCGCACGGTCTCCGTGGCGACGCGGCTGCCGGTGATCGGCGCGATGGACTTCAGGACCTTCACCTTCTCGTCGTGGATGCTGTCGGGGTCCAGGTCCACCGGCGGCTCCATCGTCACCAGGGAAAGGAGCTGCAGCATGTGATTCTGCATCATGTCACGCAGCGCCCCGGCGCTCTCGTAGTAGCGGCCCCGGGTTCCCACCCCGATGGTCTCGGCCATGGTGATCTGCACGTGGTCCACGTAGCGGTTGTTCCACACCGGCTCGAAGATGCGGTTCCCGAACCGCATCAACATGATGTTCTGGACCGTTTCCTTTCCGAGGTAGTGGTCGATGCGGTAGATCTGCTCTTCGGGGAAGGCCATTGCGATCCGTTCGTTCAGGCTGCGGGCGCTCGCGAGGTCCCGGCCGAGCGGCTTTTCTACTATTATACGTGAGAGTCCCCGGGTCTGGTCGACAAGCCCCGCGGAGCTGATCCGCTCCACGATGATCTGGTACGCGTCCGGCGGCGTCGCGAGGTAGAACAGCCGGTTCGGTGGCTGCGCGTACTCCCTTCCGATCTGCGCGTACCCCTCGGGGGACTCGAAGGACGAGCGGATGAACCCGACGCCGGAGACGAAGGCGTCCTTCACTTCCGCGGTTGCCGCGGGCGAATCCTCCGAATCCAGCCATCCCCGCACGAGCGCGCGGAACTTCCGCGTGTCCCACTCCCGGCGCGCGAATCCGATGATCCTGACCCCCGGAATGCTGCCCTTGAGATACAGCGAGAAGAGCGCGGGCACGAGCTTCCTGCGCGTGAGGTCGCCGCTGGCGCCGAAAATGACGAGGCTGAGCGGTCTCGGTTCGCGGGGCAGACCCAGGCCGGCCATCAGCGGGTTGTCCTGCATAGCGTAAAATGGTACATAATCGATGGGATGGAGACAAGCCGCGCCCGCTCCGCGTCCATGGTCACGCCATGGCCGGCCGCTTTCGTGTCACTGAAGCAGCGAACCACCTCGACCATGGACGACGCGCGGGAGCTCGTGCGCGCCGGTTGCCCGACCGGCACCGTGGCCGTGGCCGATTACCAGGAGAAAGGACGGGGAAGGGTGCCAGGTCGAACCTGGATATCGCCTCCGAGGGAGAGCCTTCTTGCGACCGTCGTCCTGAGGATCTCCGATCTGGGATACGCCCTCGAGGAACTGCCCCTGCGCGCCGGGGTTGCCGTGGCTCTCGGCATCGAGGATTCAGCGGGCATTGCGGTGGAAATCAAGTGGCCGAACGACGTGGTGGCCGCGCGCGGGATGCCCGCGGCCGGCAGGAAGCTCGCCGGGCTCCTCTGCGAGGCCCACGGGGACGCGGCGCTGGTCGGCTTCGGTGTCAACTGCGCCCAGGCCTCTTTTCCCGATGAGATCGCGCTCACCGCTTGCTCGCTTTCGCAGGTCTGCGGCAGGATACTGCCGGCCTCCTCCCTGCTCTCCGCGATTCTCGTCCGGTTGAAGGCCGCCGGGTCCCATTCGGGGTGGCAGGAAGATGCGCGCGCGCGGCTGCATCGGCGCGGGCAGGCCGTCCGCGTCGACCTCGTCGGTTCAGGCCGGACACTGCAGGGGATTCTGCGCGACATCGACGAGCGGGGCCGGCTGGTCCTCGAGCTCAGCAATGGCCGCCGGGAGTACGTGACGCAGGGCGAGCTGCCGACATCTCCCTGATCTGCCAGCCGCGTCGGTGTGCAATCCGCCGAAGCCGGAAGTCGGGGTTGACAGCGACCGGAGTCCCGACAGCCTCGAGCAGCGGCAGGTCGAAGATGCTGTCGGAGTAGAACGAGCATTCCCGTGCCGGGACGCCTTCCCCGGCGATGAACGAGAGAACGCGTTCCTTCTTTTCCCGCCGGAACATCGGCATCCCCGCGAGCCGGCCGGTACACGTGCCGTCCTCGAACTCCAGCGTCGTGGCGAGAACGCCATCCACGTGCAGGAACTCCGCCAGGGGTTCCACGATGATGTCGAGCGACGAGGTGGCGAGCATCACGCGCCGTCCCCCCGCGCGGAGGCTGCGCACCAGCTCGACGGCCTCGGGGAAGAGATCTCCCTTGAGCGCCCGGTCGAAGCTTTCCCGTGCGATGTGCGCGAGGGTCGTCCGTGCAAGCCCGCGCAGGTAGGGGAAGGCTCTTTCGTATGCGTGTGGATGGAAGACTCCCAGCCGGTAGGTGAGCGAGTACCATGGCAGCACGATGAGCAGGCGAAGCGGGAGCACGCTCCGCCGCATTGCCGCGGCCACGAACCTCGCGCCGGACGACCGTCGCGTCAGGGTATGGTCCACGTCGAAGAAGTCGATGCCGGTCATCGTCAGGCGTCTTCCAGCCCGAGGCGAAGGGAGAAGCACGCGTGGCGTCCGCTCAAGGAAGGGCCGGGCTGGGGTACGTAGCTGCCGAAGGGATTTGCTTCCAGAACCCGGGTTCCGCGGGATCGGGTCACGCGGAAGGAGGGAAG
This sequence comes from Spirochaetia bacterium, assembly GCA_049511935.1. Classification (GTDB taxonomy): domain Bacteria; phylum Spirochaetota; class Spirochaetia; order SZUA-6; family Fen-1364; genus Fen-1364. The sequence continues at coordinate 3,624 of JBEKXR010000417.1, forward strand.
TCCCCAGGCGGGCCCGCCCGGTGCGGCGAACTGCAGGATGATCCAGCCGCCGTCCACTCTCCTGATCCTGTGCAGCGCTCCCGGCGCGAACGCGCTGCCCGTTTCCTCCGTCACTTCCACCGAGGAGGTGCTCCCGTCGGGCGCGGAGACTTCGATCGCTGCTGCTTCGCCCTTTTTCAGCAAGCGCAGCGGGAGGGCGAGCGGCGCATACTCGTCGACCTGCGCACCCGCCGGGATTTCCGGGAATCGCATCTCCAGCACGATGGAAAGGAGGGGCGAATCGTCGCGGAAGGAATACTCGATGCTGAGAAGTGACCCCTCC
>JBEKXR010000418.1:0-3944 GCA_049511935.1 Spirochaetia bacterium
CGGCGAGTAGATCTCGTCCTTGATGGGGAGATTCTTCCGCAACTCTTTCAGGAACACCTCCACCTCGCCCATCGGGACGTAGGAGTCGCACTCGTCGAGAGTGCGCCGGATCACCGTGAAGTACTTGTAGACCTTCTCCTCGCCGAGCTTCTTGCGCCACTTGCCCGCATCACAGCGCACGCGCAGCCCGTACTGGTTCGCCTCGCCCCGGGGGGTCTTGAACAGCTTGCAGTGGATGCAGTTCGCACAATAGATTTTGTCCGAGGAAAAATCTCCACCGAACGTTTCGAAATCCGGGCCGTGCGTCATACGTTCCTTATCCTGCCAGAATGTGTACACTACCATGTTCGTCTTTTCCGGGTCAATAGTTGAGGCGATGCGGGCAGGTGCCGCTCGTTGTTGACATGCCGTACCGTCCGTGGTATCACACTGCCGAGCTGCCCGTTTCGAGAAACACGGAATGCGGTGCGATTCCGCAGCGGTCCCGCCACTGTAACCGGGGATCCCTGCAACAGGGTGACGACACCCACATGCCATTGCCTTCGAGAAATGAAGGCGAGAAGGCGCTGCAGGGCATGCGATCCGGAAGCCAGGAGACGATTCCCGAAACCAACACCTTCGCGGAAAAAGGATGGCCGTCGTGTGCGCATTCGCCCCTCCACCCACCTTTTTCACATTCCGTGAGAATGCCGATCGAAGGATTGACAAGGCGGCCGGGAGATTTCCGTGCGCAGAAATGTCCTTTGCATGCTCGCCTTCATTGCCTGCCTGCACGCCTGGGGCCAGCAAACCCCCGAGCTGAACGAGGTCGTGGTCACAGCGACCAGGATCGATTCTGATGTTCTTGATTCCCCGAGTCCCATTGCGGTCATCACGCAGCAGGATATCGCCGCCTCAGGGGCGCACGACCTTGCCGGGGTGATCAACGCCCAGCCGGGCGTCGTGGTGAACGATTACGGACCCGTGGGCGCGACTCAGTCCGTGAGCCTGCGGGGCTCCACATCGAGCCAGGTCCTCGTCCTCCTTGACGGCATACGGTTGAATTCAGGCCGGGACGGCTCAGTGGATCTCTCCACGATTCCCCTGGAGGGCATCGACCGCATTGAAATCGTTCGAGGCGGGGAAAGCGCCCTGTACGGGACAAGCGCCATCGGCGGGGTGATCAACATCATCACGAGCGAGGCCCGCAAGCCTGAGGTGACGTTCAGCATCACCAACGGCAGTTACCTGCCGCATGCCGCAAATGAGGTATCGGCGAGCATGTCGGCGACACCGGTCGGCGCGAATTTCAACGACCTGGCGGACAGTCAAAACATCAGCTTTTCTATCAGTGGGAAGGCTGGAAACACGGGGCTGACAAGCGGCGGCTCCTTTATCAGGGCTGCGAACGGTTTTACGTGGTACGATTCCTCCCAGTTGCAGGATTGGAGGCGAATGGCCAATGCAGACTCACTTTCCGGCGATGGGTACCTGGGGCTGACGGCCCCGCTTCTCGATGGGAACCTGGCGCTGCGGGGCACACTTGAAACCTCCGAAACCGGAGTTCCGGGTTCGTTGACGTTCGTCAGCACCACGGCGCGGCAGACGGACACCGCGGCCACCGGCTCATTGCGGTGGAAGACCGATCGGTTCTTGACGGACGCGCTTACTCTGGACCTGAAAGCCTTCTATCGCCATGACACGTTGACCTACAACGATCCCGTCTACCCGCCGGAGAGCATTCACCGCACCCAGACCGCCAGCCTCGACGCGACGCAGAAACTCACGCTTTCCGAGCTTGTGTCCGCAATCTACGGCGGAGATTGCTCCTATGACTATGCTGACAGCACCAACTTCCTCGGCCCGAAGGACAGACTGAATCTCGCCGGTTTCATCTCGGTTCCCGTATCTCCCATCGAGATCCTTACAATCACACCTTCGGCGCGTTATGATTTCTTCTCGGATTTCGCCGGGAGCCTCTCGTATTCTTTGAGCGCGATCTTGCGCCTCACAGAGGAGTCCGCCCTGCGGGCCTCACTCGGGAGCTCGTACCGGGTTCCGGCGCTCAACGACCTCTACTGGTACGATCCTTCTGGCTATGCGCTGGCCAACCCAAACTTGAAGCCCGAGACTTCCTACGACGGTGAGATCGGGTGGTCACTGGCCGGGAAAGCAATTTCGTTTGATGCCTCCCTGTTCACACGGTTGGTTTTCAACAACATTATCTGGTTCACTGATCCCGTGACGTTCATCTCCCAGCCGCAGAACCTTACACAGACGCTTTTCCCGGGCGCCGAGATCCATGCGAAGATGAATCTCACGGACCGGATCTCCCTGGACGCGAGCTACACTTTCCTCTACAGCTTTCTCCTGAACGACGGCACGACCGAGCTCTCGCTCGCCGAGGACAGGCGCGTCCCTTATGCACCGGTGCATTCGATGGCCGTACACGCGCGCTACGCGGGGAAGTACAACGCTTTTGGCGTGGAGCTCCGATACGTAAGCCAGGAGTACACAGACTCGGCAAATACAGGATCAAGCGCGATCCCCGGCTATTTCGTTGCCAACGCCGACTATCAGTTTACCGCAACGGAGAACATGAAGTTTACTCTCGCGGTGAAAAACATCTTCGATGCCTTGTACTACACGCAATTGGGCTACCCCATGCCCCCTTTCTCCATCGAGGCGGGCGTGCAGGTCCACATGTAGTCCCATGGGCCCCCGGCTGGGTTTCGTGCTTTCCGTTCTCGCGGCGTGCGGCATTCATGCAGTGGTCCTGCTCGTGCCGCGTGCCGCGATCACTGAGGAAGCGCCGATACCGACCGTCGAGCTGGACCTGGCAGCTGCGCCGGTAATCGAAGAAGCAGCACCGACCCCGCGGAAGATCGCGCCAGGGATCGAGAAAACCGCCAGTCCGGTCACGCACCAAGGAGCACCGCCTCTCACCGACTCGCCCGGCCCCGCAGCCGCGGCCCCTTCCTTCGAGCAGCCACCGCCGTCTCCCCCTACAACCTCAGAACCAACAGAAGCGCCCGTCAGCCAGGGCCTGGAAGCCCTTTCTGCCTCTGGCAACGACAGTTCAGTCGCAGGCCCTGCCGCCGAGGACTCGAACGCATCGGCAGACGCAGGGTCCGCTCAGTCCGCAGGTGGAGCGGCCGCCGTCATCGGCGCGGCTGCTGCCACCGTGTCTACCTTGATTCCTCCACGACCCCTTGCGGAAATCCTCCCGACTTATCCCCTGAGCGCCCGCCGCTCGGGCTTGGAGGGTGTCGTGAAGGTTATCGCGATGGTGGACACATCGGGAACCGTGACGAGCGCAGAGGTGCTCACCTCCTCCGGGCATGCGTCGCTCGACCAGGCCGCCCTCGAGGCCGTTCGGCGGGCGCTCTTTTCGCCGGCACTCCAGGATGGAAAGACGGTGCCCTGCCGCATCGTGATTCCCATCCGGTTCCAACTTTCCGCGGCTGCCCATGGTTGATGTGCAGGCGCCTTTGGAGCAGTCGCCTGATGAAATCGCCTCCGCCGCGGCTCGGCTATGGGAAGTGTACTCAAAAACTGACTACCCCATTCGTGCAACCCCTCACGCGGTTTTCCGCACACACCCCTTATTGACATTTCGAAATGCCAAACCTATTGTGAGACCGCGATGGCAACCCCCGTCATCATGCCCAGGCAAGGTCAGTCGGTCGAATCATGCATCATCGTGAGCTGGAAAAAGCATGCGGGCGATGCGGTGAAGGCCGGCGACATTCTCTGTGAAGTGGAAACCGACAAGGCGACTTTTGAAGTGGAGTCACCGGCGGAAGGAACGCTTCTCGCGATTTTCCACGAGCAGGGCGCCGACGTGCCCGTGCTGACGCCGATAGCGGCGATCGGGAAGCCCGGCGAGAACGCCGATGCACTGAGAGGCGCAGGAGCTGCCGCGCCGGCCGCGGCAGCAACGCCGAGCGCAGTACCTGCCCATT
>JBEKXR010000419.1:0-3929 GCA_049511935.1 Spirochaetia bacterium
CGATTACGAAATGGAATGCACCCGGACTAATCTTTTCCGCTCAGAAGCTTGACAACTTCCGCGTTCGCCTCTTCCATGGCTTCCCGGGGCTTTGCCTGGCCCGAGAGACACTTGGAGAGCGCGATCGCCAGGATTTCCCTGATTTGTCCGCCCTGTGGAATAAGGGGCGTGTACTCGACGCTGCCATGCGCAAAGGCCTCCTTGGAGGCGGCGGCCCACTCGGGATTGTACTTGCTCCCGAACACCTTCGAATCGATAACCGACCGCCGAGTGACATCCACCAAGTCCTTCTCCTCGACCTGCTTGATCTGAGCTTCCTTGCTGGTCAGCTACTGGACCGCGGTCCACGCGGCCTTCGTATTCTTGCCCGCGGTGGGCAACAGCCATGCACCGATATTGCCGACAGTGTATTCGTCGCCGGAGCCCTTGATGCAGGCGTAGCCCAGGACTTCGCCGATCTTCGATTTGCTCGGGTCCACAAAGATGGGATAGTCCTTTGTTGTGGCGATGACCATGGCGACTTTGCCCTGCTGCATGGAGAGGTACAGCTCGTTCCAGCCGAAGTTTGAAATGCCCTTGGGGCCGTAATTCGTCAATATATCGGTCCATAGTTCGGTAGCTTTGATGGCTTCTGGGTTGGCCAGAACCGCATAATTTTCCCCGCTGGAAGGCACCCAGCTCCCGCCAAGCGACAGCCAGAGCATGATCCACCCGTAGCCGTTCACGTTCCCTTCCCGGGTTCCAAGCATCGCGATGCCGGCATGACCCTTGTCCGGCTGATTGAGCTTCTTCGCGTACGCGTAGACCTCTGCCATGGTCTTGGGAGGGGTCGTGTAGCCGGCGTCCGCGAGCATCTTCTTGTTGTAGTAGAGGATGTTGGACTCCGTCCCGAAGGGTATTCCCATGATCTTGCCGTTGTACATCACGTTCTGGGCGATCTTCGGCACGAAGTCGGCGTAGTTGTACTCGGGGCTGGTCAGCGTGGAATCCTTCAGGTAGTCGTCCAGAGAAAGAATCCAGCCAGAGGGAAAGAGCACCGGATACATCTTGTTGTTGGCGTAGATCACGTCATATTCGCCTGTCTTGGAGGACAGGACGACCTGCAGCTTGGTCATGTAGGCGTTTTCGGGAATGTAATCCATGCTCACATTGATACCGGTCTTTTCTTCCAGCCAGGGAAGAAGGTTGTCCATTTTCTTGTAGTTGGTCGTGTCCAGACAAGCAATTACAAGCTTGGCGCCGGCGTACGCCTTCTTCGCGTCTTTCGCCGCTGGCCCGCTGCCAAACGCGGTCGCACACGCAAGCGTGGCGATGAGAAGGAAAATAACAGTCCTCTTCATTTCTTCGTCTCCTTTGCCTTGCAGTGAAATGCCATCAGTACAATGCACACGTTCAAACCAGTGATTCCTTTCATTGACGCTCCCCCGTGTCCCTCCTCTGACCTGCCGACAGACTGGATACGCAAGGACACGGCAGGGCATTTCAGCCGGCAACGATCAGGCTGTCCGCTATTCCCGGATATCCCCGTCTCTCACATTTCCTCGTGCGATAATCCGATATCAGCCACTCTATAAGCAGGCGAGTTCGTTGTCAAGAAAAATCTGTCGCTTTTTGGTGAGATCGCTTCACATTGTTCCAAATCACAACATAAAATGCCTTGACAAGCCTTCCAGATCTCCATAATATCATGCGTTGAGCCTGCCGAGTGAGATCAAGGAGGGCGGGCATCCGAGCACCACGGAGTAGTGAAAGCGGATATGAAAGACCATCGACAGACCGAGAAACAGGGCGTCGCTTCGCAAAAGGCGGAATCAGGCAGTATGCGGCTGGGCTTCGTTTGCCTGGCCAGAAAGGCGTTCGATCATGCCATGGCACGGTCAATGGCCGAAGAGGCGCGCCGTCGTCTGCTCGGCCTGGCCGGGAACCTGGTCGTGCCGCAGGACTGGATGATCGAGAGCCTGAAGCAGGCTGCTGCTGCTGTCGAAGGCTTTCAGACGGGGCACGTTGACGCCGTCCTGGTCCTGTGCGGCACGTTCGCTTCGGCCGAGCTGGTTCTGCATATCATTGAGCAGCTCGGGGTACCGCTGATGATCTGGACGGTGCCAGAACCTGACAGAGGCGACTATCTCCATTTGAACTCATTGGTGGGCGGGAACGCGATAACCAGCGCGCTGTACAAGCTTGGTCATCCCTACAGGTTCTACTACCACAGCGTGGATGATGAGCGGTTCTACGAGGCGCTGGGACGTTACCTCAGGGTCCTCGGCCTGGCGCGCGCTATCCGTGCCGCGCGCATAGGCGTCCTGGGCGGAAGGCCGGCAGGGTTCCAGGACATCGTGTTCGATGAGTTATTCCTCCGTCGTAAGATCGGCTTTCAGCTGCACATGATCGAGCTTGTCGATGTGATAGCCAGGAGCAATCGGGTTTCCGAGGAGGCGGCGGGGGACCTGGCCCGGAAATGGAAATCCGAGTACTCTGTGGCAGGACCGACGTCCGAAGAGCTCGTCACGATGGGAAGACTCTACAAGGCTCTGAAAGACCTTTCGGAAGAGAACCAGTTGGACGTGCTGGCAGTTCGGTGCCTTCCGGAAGTGTGGGAGCAGCTCGGCATCACACCGTGCGCCGCCCTGTCCGTCATGACCGATGAGGGTTTGCCCGCATCCTGTGAAGCGGACGTTCTTGGGGCCGCGACCATGTACATCCACCGTTGGCTTTCTGGTGGAGAGGCACCGTTCATCTCGGACCTGATCTCCATTGACGCGGCGCGCAACCGCGGACGCCTGTGGCACTGCGGGCTCGCGCCGGCCTGCATGGCGGCAGACCGATCGACAGAAGAGTTGAAGGACCTGTGCGGCCTCATGGATATTCGGGTCGTGACCGCAGGGACGGCGTGACCGGTGGCGCGGACAATGGCATCTGGGAAACCGCCAACCGGGAGCAAGCATGATTTCCCCTGATTCTGCCAAGACCATAGACAGGTCGCCAGAAAGGAAGTTGCAGGTGCAGCGGTACCTGGACATCCAGAGTCTGCTCAAGCAGCAAAACACCGTGCTGATACGTGAGCTGAGCAGCAGCCTCAACGTGTCCACGAACACGATTCGCCGGGACCTTGCGAGCCTCGAGAAGCAGGGCTTGCTGAAAAGGACCCACGGCGGAGCCGTGTACGTGGACAACAACCAGTCCGTGCCGTACGAAGCGCGCTCCCGCGAGGGGCTGACCGAGAAGGAAAAGATCGGCAGGCACGCCGCATCCCTGGTCCACGAAGCCTCCACGGTAATCATTGACGCCGGCACGACCACGAAGCAGCTCGCCTTGTATCTGAAGGGCTTCGGCAACCTGACAGTCCTTACCAACTCCCTCGAAATCGCCGAGATCCTGGGCAAAAACCCCAACATCATTGTCATCGTGTCCGGCGGGATTCTCCAGGTGAGTCCGAGGCATTTGATCGGGATGCCGGCCGAGCAGTTCTTCAGCAGGATACGCGTCGACCAGCTCTTCACATCCGCCAACGCGATCTCCATAGAGGAAGGGCTGCTCAGCTCGAACCTGCACATCGTGCCCATCAAACGGAAAATGATGGAGGCGGCCAAAGAAACCATTATCATCGCGGACTCTTCGAAGTTCCACAAAACCGGCATCGGCCAGATTGCTCCCCTGACCGCAGCCCAGAAGATCATCACCGATTCCGGCATTCCCGCAGTATGCGCGGCCAAGATCCGCGAGTTGGGTATCGTGGTCTTCATCGCCGAGTAGGGGCCCGGAATCGTAGGGGATTTCGTGGATTACCCCTTTGCTCATCGGCCCACAGGCTTCATCCCGTTGGGAAAAATCGTCGCGCACGCCGGGCGCCGCAGGGAGTGGACTGGCGAGTAAGCAGACAGGAGGCTGAATCGGTCACGGTCATGGCAATGGTGGCCCGCCCTCTCTCC
>JBEKXR010000420.1:0-3924 GCA_049511935.1 Spirochaetia bacterium
ACAAAATGCAGATCGGGTCCCTGCACGGTGTAGTGCATGAACCCCGTCGGGCGGCATGTCACGAACAAGGCAATGGGCTCGACCTTTTCCGGCAGTTTGAAGCACCACCGCAGCGCAAGGCGTTTGTTCGCCTGCTTGAGGGCCAGCATCGCCGCGCTGGGCACGTTGGCGATCACGCGGGCGGAGGCCATGGAGCTCGAGAAGACCATGCAGGGCAGCTGACGATCCTGTATCTTCAGGTACACTCCCCGTGCCACCAGGCCGAGGGCGGTGATCACCTGCTTGTTGAACGTGACGTCGGTGGTCTTGTACTGTTCGTAGTATCGTGTGAGCTGCTGGCTCGTGATGATGGACATCGGCTGGCCGCTTCCTTAATATTGAGCACTCTATCCGCGGAAAACGCGGGTGTCAATTCTGCCGCAAAGTGGGAGGACCTTGTGTATTCCCTCTACGGAGTCGAGAATCCGCTGATGGACGTGATCGCCCATGTCGACTATGCGTTCCTCGAGCGCTTCGAGAAGTCACCCGGCACAATGCACCTGGTCGAATACGAGGAGGTCTCGCGGCTCCTCGCGGAAATCCGCGCCTTCCGCACCTCCCCGGGCGGGAGCGCGGCCAACACCGCGCGGGGCATCGCATGGCTCTCGGGCGATGAGGGACATGCCCTCTGCGATTCGGTGCTCGGGCGCCACGTGCGGCAGGCGGCCCCGCCCCTGGCCCCGGTATTCAACGGCGCCATCGGGCGCGACCCCCGGGGCGACGAGTTCGCCTCCCTCATCGCCGGCGCGGGGGTGCACGCAGCCCTTGTGAGGAAAGACACACCGACGGGCACCTCCGTCATCCTCGTGACGCCGGACGGGGAGCGGACCATGAACACGTTCCTGGGAGCGTGCCGCGACTTTCAGGTCGAGGACCTGGACCTCAAGCGGCTGGCCGCGTCGCGCATGCTCTACCTCACCGGCTACCTGTGGGACACGGAGAACCAGCGCCGGGCCGCCGAGCGCGCCGCGCAGTTCGCTCGCGAGGAAGGCAGGGCGATCAGTGTCGCCTTCGATCTCGCGGATCCCTTCGCCGTTCGCCGGTACGCGGAGAAGTTCCGGGCGTGGATCCCGGGCCGCGTTGACGTGCTCTTCGGAAACCGGGATGAGCTTGCCCTGCTCACCGGCGGCTCCTGCGACGAGGACTGCGTCTCCGATGCGGCTGAATTCGCACCCGTTGTGGTGTTGAAGATGGGGGAGAGAGGGTGCCTGGTGGGATGGGACGGGCGACTCGAGGCCGTGCAGGGAGTGCCGGTGAAGGCGCTGGATACCACGGGCGCGGGCGATGCGTTCGCCGCGGGTTTCCTGTATGGGAGGCTGCAAGGCGAGTCCCCTGTCGACTGTGCGAGGCTCGCGAACGCCGTTGCCGCGCGGATCGTCAGCGTGGAGGGGTGCAGCTACCTCCCGTAGCGTGCGGGACGGTGCCGGCTTACTGTGATGCCGGGCCTTCCGCGGGCGGGTCGTGCCGCAACAGCTCATCGTCGATCCTGCTGATCAGCCGCTCCGCGACATTCTCGATCTCGGAGATCCGGGTGGAGGGCTCCCTGCCGTCCCGGGCCTTGAAAAGATCGTCGGCGATGTTCAGCGCAGCGAGAACGGCGACCGTCAGCGGGTCGGCGAAGGCGTAGCGGGCCTTCACCTCCTCGATCCTGTCCTTCACGAATGAGGAGAGGAGCGCGAGGTGCTCCGGGCTCTCATCGGACTGGATGACGAAAGAGGTTCCCAGTACATCGATGCGGAGCTGGCGCTTCTCCATGAATACCTAGAAGATGTCCAGTTCTTCCTTGGGGGACTGGGGCTCGGCGTCCTTCTCTGCCGCGGCCACTCCTGGTGGGTTCTCAGCCATCACGGGCAGAGGATGAGGCGCCGGCGGCGCGGCGCCAGGTCCGCCTCCGCGGGCTTCCGCACGTTTTGCGGCCGCCTGAATGCCACCAGGAGTGGCCGCCTGAATGCCACCAGGAGTGGCCGCCGATTCTTCCAGCTCGTCAAGGTTGTGAAGGGTGCGGACGATGACGGACTCGATTTCCTTCTGGTCGGTCTTGAAGCCGTCCACGAGCGTTTCCAATTCCCTCATCCGTCTCTGGGCAGACTCCAGCCCCTTGCGGAGCGTCGAGTTTTCTTCCTTGAGAACGCGGATAAGGTCGATGGCTCGAGTGATCTTGCTTTCCAGCAGCCGGATCTGCTCGAGGGTGATCATTTCGCGCCGGCAGCCGCCCCGAGGGCTTCCCGGGACTTCATCACGATCGCCTTGAAGGCAACCGGATCCTCAATGGCCATGTTGGAAAGCGCCTTGCGGTTCAGCAGCACGCCCGCCTCGGCCAGACCGTGGATGAACTGCGAATAGGTGACCCCCTCCGCGCGGACCGCAGCGGAGATGCGCGCGATCCAGAGACGGCGGAAGTCGCCTTTCTTGCGGCGACGATCACGGTAGGAAGAGGCGAGCCCCTTCATGACCGCTTCCTTGGCGGTCTTGAAGAGTCGGCTTCTGCCGCCCCAGTACCCCTTCGCGAGCTTCATTATCTTGCGTCGGCGTTCGCGCCTCCGCGTACCGTTTTTAGACCTCGGCATTGATCAGAATCTCCTTCTCACTGTCCTAGTACTTGCCGGCGTACGGCATGAGCTGCTTCACCCTCTTTTCCTCGACATGGCTGAGGATGGCGGGAAGGCGCAAACGCCTCTTCCGCTTGGCGTTCTTCTTGGTGAGTATGTGGCGCAAGCCCTGCTTCTTGTATCGCACCTTTCCCGTTCCGGTGACGTGGTAGCGCTTGGCAGCGGCCTTCTTCGTCTTCATCTTGGGCATTGTCTATCCTTTCTTGGCCTTGCTTCCCTTTGGATTGAGGAGAATCGACATCGTCCGCCCCTCCATCTGGGCGGGCTTCTCCACGAGGAAGGAGTCTCCGAGCATCTCGAGGATCTTGTCGAGGACATCCTTACCGAGCTCCGTATGGGCAAGCTCACGCCCGCGAAACCGAACCGTGACCTTGACCTTGTTGCCCTCGTCCAGGAATTCCCTGACGTGCCGCGTCTTGAAGTCCAGGTCGTGCTCGTCGATCTTCGGCTGCATCCGGATCTCCTTGATACGGATCAGCTTCTGGTGCTTCTTCGCCTCCCGGGTTTTCTTCTCGAGCTCGAACTTGTATTTCCCGTAGTCGAGTATCTTGCACACCGGCGGCTGGGCCTGGGGAGCAATCTCCACGAGGTCCACGCCGGCTTCCCGCGCCAGCTGCAGCGCTTCGAATGTCGGCACTATTCCCTTCTGATTCCCGTCCGCGTCGATCAGTCGCACTTCGCGGACCCGAATGCCCTCATTGATCCTGAGATCCTTCTCGGCCAATATACCTCCTTCCCGCAGAGTGGGGATTTTGCGCACTATAGCACCCGTTCAGGAAAAGGTCAAATGCTTGCCATCCGGTGATCGGCGGACGCGTGCCTGCTACAGGTTGCCCATCAGCGCATTCCACTTTTCCTGCAGGTACTTCTTGAACTCGTACTCGTCGTGGTAGTCCGCGGCCAGCTCTTCGATCGCCCGCGAGATCTCCGAGAAGATCTCCTGAAGCAGCAGCGTCAGGCCTTTTTCCGCCTGCGCGTTCGCAGGAATCTTGAAGCTCGGGACGAAGATCGACTCTTTCAGTTTCTGCAGCCCCTGCTCAGGTGCGGCGTCGATGACCTTCGCGGGGTCCGCGATGAGCTCCTGCGCGGAATACGCGGGAACCCCACCCTCGATCCCCTTGACCTCGATCCTCCCGAGCTCGGTGCATCGCACGTAATCGCGGATTTCCTGGTAGGTGGCGTCTGTGAGAAAGGTCTCGCCGGGAGCCGCCGCGGTTTCCATCCGCTGCGCGACGTTCACGACATCCCCGAAGATGTCCTTGCCTTTGCGTATGAC
>JBEKXR010000421.1:0-3920 GCA_049511935.1 Spirochaetia bacterium
GCGCCGCACCCGCAGCTCGCGCAGGCGTGAGCCGAAATCGGCCATCAGCGCGCATCCTCCCGCGCCGCGCGCTCGAACGACTCCACGGAGGCGGCGAGTGCCGGCTCCAGCCAGACGGTTCCCCGCCGGAGGTCGGCCGTGGTGCGCGATCCCGTGAGGAGCATCACCGTGCGCAGCGTCTTCTCCAGTCGCCGGAACATCTTCACCACGGCTTCCGTGCCGCCGGCGGTGACGGCGCGGATCGCGGGGAGCGCCATGCCCGCGAGGGCGGCGCCCATGGCCACGGCCTTTGCCGCATCCATGCCGGACCGTATGCCGCCCGAGGCGAGCACCCGGTCCCGTCCCGTGCGGCAGGCGGCGAGGAGCACGGCGGTGGGAACGCCCCAGTCGGCGAACTCGGCTGCCGCCGCGCGCTCTTCCGTCGAAAGCCGGTAGGATTCGACGGTGATCCAGTTGGTGCCGCCGGCACCGGCCAGGTCGACGTAGGCTGCGCCGGCACGGAGCAGCTCGCGCACGAGAGGAGGAACGATCCCGAAACCCGTCTCCTTCACGATGACCGGCAGCGGGCATTGCTCGCACAACCGCGCGATCGCCTGTTTCAGGCCTCGAAAATCCCGGTCCCCTTCGGGCTGGAAGAGCTCCTGGCCGGTGTTCAGGTGCACGACGAGCGCCTGGGCCTCCAGGCGCTGAACGAGGGACATGAGCGCGGGAATCTCGCCGTCGCGCACCTGCACGGCGCTGATGTTCGCAAGCACGGGCACATCCGGAGCGAGCGGCTTGACGTGGAAGTGCGGGAAGAGCGCGGGGTTTTCGAGGAGCACGCGGATGGAGCCGAGGCCGACGGGGATGCGCAGCTCCTGCGCCGCCGCGGCGAGCTGACGGTTGGCCTTGAAACCCCCCTCGGAGCCCCCGGTCATGCAGGAGATGAAGAACGGGAGCGCGATTCGTGCGCCGAGGAACGTCTCGGAGGTGTCCAGATCGTGCTCGGCGATCTCGGGCAGGGCATCGTGCGCGAAGCGCACGCCCTCGAATCCGGCTCCTCCGCCCTCAACCTGGAACCGCGACGGATCCGTGCAGATCGTCAGGTGCTTCTCTTTCCTCGCCCCGGTTTGCGAGCCCCTGTGCCGTGCTGAACTCGTACTCACGATATCCATCCTTGCGTATGCCGGAGAGCAGGAAGGTCTCCGGCGGAACAACGGCGTTTTCCATGAGCCGCGCGTGCAGCTCGGGCTGCACGGGGCCGGCCGCCCAGGCCTCGTACTCCTCGAAGCTCGCCGTGCGCGCGGAGCTGAAGACGGTGTCCAGCCTCCACCGTGAAATGACCTCCGCGGCCGACGGGGCGATGCGCGCCTGCAGGACCACCATTGTGTTGCCCGAGCCGTACGAGGCGAGGAGGATCCTCCTTCCCGCGATCCCGCTGCCCAGCGCGCGGAACCGGTCGTCCAGGAGGAATGCGAGTGCGGCGGTGAGCGAGCCGGCGTACAGGTTGCCGATCCGTGCGAGGGGGTCGATCGCCGCCGCGAAGCTCTTCTCCGCCAGGACTCCGCGGGTCTTCTGCGCGTCGTACCCGAGCACTTTTTCGAAGAGTTTCTCCATGGCGCTTTCCGGCATGTTGCGGAACGGCGTGTGAAGCACGAAGTAATCGGTGTCCAGGAGCACGTGCTCCGGCCTCACACCTGAGCGGGCGCAGAAGTCCAGGAAGGCCGCTTCGAGGCTCTCGTTGTAGCAGCGCATCGAGTAGCTGCCGTTCACCCGCGCCGTGATCGACCCCAGCGGACGGAAGAAATCGTCCACGTCCGCGGAGCAGTAGCCGGTGGTGGAGAGATCCAGCTCGAGCAGGCGCGGTGAGCTCTGCACGTGCAGGGCGACGGCACCCGCACCCTGCGTGATCTCCGCCGTCGATTCCGTTTCGTAGCGCGCCACGTCCGAGCTCACGACGATACCGGAGTCAGCGGGCCTGCCGCCCGCGGCGAGCATTGCGGCCACGCTGAGGAGGGCCATCGTGCCGCCGGCGCAGGCGTGCTGGACCTGGAAGCTGGACAGCGTGCTCGGCAGCTCGATCCCGGCGCGCTGCAGCATGCCCTGCGCATACGCCGAGACAGGCTTCGCATGATCCACGCCCGTCTCGGTGCCCACCGCGAGATGGCGCACATGCTTCGCGTCAATTCCGGGATTCTGGCGGAAGAGCATTCGTATGGCAGACGCGGCCAGAGTGGCGCAGTCCTCCCAGATCTCGGGGAACCTGATCGCCTTCTGACCCGTGACACGGCAGGCGCGCTTCAGGTGCCTATCCAGACGCGGGTTGAGGCGGACACGCCGCTCCACGAGGTTTTCGAGATCGATGGCGGGCTGGGGCACGTACAGACCTATGTCGCTGATACCTACCGTGCTGCTCACTTCTGGCATTGAGGCCTCCGGCTGCATTACAATGTCTTTCCCGTCAATAGTGTGTCATACACGCCATCGCCCTTGAGAAGGTAACACGGCGTGTGTTAGGAGTCCATTCGTATTTCGTTTCGTGTACGACATTCACGCCCACGCGAGCGATTCATTTCCATTGGGAGTATACCACTGGGAGTATACCACAGAAACGGAAACGCTCGCCAGTGTCCACTGCCCTGTGTTTTCGTATCTTCTCCGCATGAAACTCATCGCACGCGTGCTGGGGACCATGATGCTCGCGGCGCTGGCCGTGCCGGCCTTCGCGCAGAACACCGGGCAGGCGATCACCCTCATGAGCGGAGGCAAGGCGTACGCCTCTTACCTTTCCGCAGCCCCGGGGCCCGGGCGTAAACCGGGCATCGTCCTCATCCACTCGTTCAACGGGCTGGAACAGGGCTACAAGGACCTGGTCGACAAGTTCGCCGCGGACGGGTTCGTCGTCTTCGCAGCGGGCTGGCAGACCTTCGAGAGGAGCCCCAGCGACGCCGTGGTGGAACAGATCGTGCGTGATGCTGTTTCCGTGCTGAAGGCGCGGAACGACGTGGATCCGTCGAAGCTGGGCCTCACCGGGTTCTGTGCCGGCGGGAGGTACACCATGCTCTTCCTGCCCGTTGTCTCCGACTTCACGGCGGGAGTCGCGTGGTACGGATTCCCCAACGCAGGCGGCTCCGCGGCGCAACCCGTGAAGCCGATCGACGAGATCCCCCAGCTTCAGCACCCGCTCCTGATGATCCACGGGAGCGGCGATCAGGCCAGCCCGATCGCGGGGATCTTCCAGTACGCTTCCGCGCTGCAGGGAGCCGGCAAGTACTTCGAACTGAAGGTGTACCAGGGCCTCCCCCACGGATTCATGGTGCAGAATGGACAGCTGTGGAAGGCCGACAAGGCTGAGGATGCCTACCAGCAGATGGTGAGCTTCTTCAAGAGGATGCTCTAATGCACATCGCCCGAAGGGCGATATTCAGGATTGAGTGCAACGGTTCCAGTCATGCCCACGCGGTAGATGAGCCATGAGACGGACTCCTGCAGCTGCGGTCTGGGACGCGGTGTCATCGACGGACGCCACTTTGCTGCAAAACACCTTGATGCGCATGTCGGACAAGGTCTGCGCCGTTGCCCTTGCCACGCTGCCAAGGGAAAAGCGCCTCGTCGTCTACTCCCGGATCGCGGGCCCGAAGGCGGCCCGGATCGAGGAGGAGATCGGGCTCGAGGCGCGCCGGCGTACGAGCGGGCTCGTGCGCGCGCGAATCATCCGGTCTTTTCTCTCGTACTTTGGCAGGGCCCGGAGGGTACCGGGACGGATATGGATCCGCCCGCTCAAGCCCAGGTAATTTGCCGGCGCATCGGTCTTCGCGCAGCGACGCTCTATCCGCCGTACTACCGGCGCCCGCACGCCCCAGCGTGCCCCAGCCGGGAGAACGGCGTCCCCGCGTCGCGAAAGCGACGCTCTATCCGCCGTACTACCGGCGCCCGCACGC
>JBEKXR010000422.1:0-3917 GCA_049511935.1 Spirochaetia bacterium
CGAGCTCAACGACGCAGCCATGGAAGGGTCTGAAATTCGAAAAGACGAGGCAAACCCCAGAAGGTTCTGCGGCGAGGGAGATTTCAACATCAAGGGGTTTATCAAATGCGTGCAGGACAGCGGCTACAGGGGTCCCTGGGGGGTGGAGGTCATCGGGAAAGATCTACTGTCGATGACGCTCCACGAGCTTGCAGAACGGGCATTCAGCACGACCGTGGCTCAGTTCGACAGGTAAGTCCCTATCGGGCCATCCATGGAAGCGCGTCGAGGTCGACGTTCCCTCCCGAGAGGACGATCGCGACGCGCTTTCCTTTTATGTCGAGCTTCCCTTCCATGATGGCCGCCAGCGGGACCGCTGCGGACGGCTCGATCACCACCTTTATCCGTTCCCACACGAGGCGCATGGCGCGAACGATCGCTTCCTCGGAGGTAGTGACAATCTCAGTTACATGCGTTCGGACCAGGGGAAAGGTGTTCGGCCCCAACGAGGTGCGAAGGCCGTCGGCGATCGTCTTCGGATTGCCGGAGGGGACCAGGGTCCCGGTGGTGAAGGACCGGAAGGCATCGTCCGCCGCGGCAGGCTCCGCGCCGATCACGCGGGTCTTCGGTGAGACGCCCTGCACGGCAAGCGCCGTGCCGCTGAGGAGCCCGCCTCCTCCCACGGGCGTGATGACGATATCCAGGTCAGGAATCTCCTCCAAGATTTCCAGGGCGCAGGTGCCCTGCCCGGCGATCACGCGAAGGTCGTCCGAGGGATGCACGAACTCCGCCCCGGTCTCCTTCACCACCTCTTCCAGAGTACGCTCCCTGTCCTCGGGCGCATTCCCCGAAAACACGATGCGCGCACCGTAGCCGCGCGCGGCGTCCACCTTTACCCGCGGAGCGTCCTTTGGCATCACGATGCAGGCATCGATCCCCCGAAGCCGTGCGGCCAGCGCCAGGGCCTGGGCGTGGTTGCCGGATGAGTGCGTTGCCACGCCGCGCCGCGCGGCCGCGCCGTCCAGGGAGAACACGGCGTTTGCCGCACCGCGGAACTTGAATGCGTCCGCTCTCTGGAAATTCTCGCACTTGAAGAAGATGGAAGCGCCCGTCATCGAATCCACCGTGGCGCTTGTGATCACGGGAGTCCTGTGCGCATGCGGCGTGATGCGCGCGGCCGCGCGGCGGATGTCCTCGATGCCGACTGCCGGGAGGGGTGCGCTCATGCTACAAGCGCGATACCCCCGACCCGAAGTCGCGGGTGGGTTGGTAAAAAAAGGTTATGCCAATACCTCCAAAGACACTGATGCCGCTTGGAGACATTGTGGGGGCGACGTCGCCCGGAATCATGAAATAGTACGCGGCATTCACATTCGCCCCGATGCCCCAGTTGAATGTGAGCGAATACAGGAGGGAAATCCCTATGCCCGCGCCCACCCCACCGGCCTGGTACGAGGACAAAGTGTAGTTGATGGCGTTCAGTGAATTCGACCCGAAGTATAAGCCGGCCCCCGCGACGGCGGTCAACGATGTGGCGAACGCTATCTTGTACCCGATACCGAGAAGAATGTTCAGGCTCAGCGTCTGGTACTGTCCAGGGTCGAGTGCAACCCCGTTATCCTGAGACCCGATAATGAACCCAATCGTTGCTGCATTGTAAAGCCCGAAGGACGTGGTCATATCGAAATAGGATTGCTCCAACAACCCCAATGAAGTCGCGCTCCAGGGATGCATCGCTGCAGTGTTCTGGGACGCGTACCCCATGCTCCCGCCGAAAAGCACGATGGCTTCTGCAGGAAGAGCGCTCGTTATAGAGGCGAGCAGGCAGACGAGGATCCAGGGCCTTTTCACTCGGATCACTCCGCGGTCTTAACCGGGAGCAGGCGGCGGAACTCTTTCCGGACAACGTCGTAGCATTCGCAGACACGCGCTTCAAGGCCCGGCCGATCCAGCACGGTGATGCGGCCGCGGTCGTGGTGAATCAATCCGGCGCTCTGCAATTTTCCGACAGCCTCGGTCACACCCTCGCGCCGCACCCCCAGCATATTGGCGATCAGCTCCTGGGTCATCTTCAGCTCGTTCGATGGCAACCGGTCGAGACTGAGAAGCAGCCAGCGGCAGAGTTGCTGGTCCACCGAATGGTGCCGATTGCAGACGGCGGTCTGCGCCATCTGGGTCAGCATGGCCAGGGTGTAGCGCAGCAGCAGATGCTGCAGCGCCCCGGCTCGATTGAACTCCTGCTTGAGCAACTGGCCCTTCAACCGATAGGCGTGGCCCGCGCTCTGCACCACGGCCCGATTCGGCATGGTATCGCCACCCATGAACAGGGCGATGCCCACGACGCCGTCGTTGCCGACCACGGCGATTTCGGCGGAGGCGCCGTTTTCCAATTCGTACAGAAGGGACACGATGGAGGTCGTGGGAAAATAGACGTGATCCAACTGGTCCCCGGACTCATAGAGGGCCTTGCCGAGAGGCAGAGGGACCATTTCCAGGTGGGGAAACTGGCGCTCGTATTCGGGCCTGGGAAGGGCGGCGAGCAGATGGTTTTGCCGTGGACCAGGGGGAATCGGCAGGCTGGCCTTGATGGACATCGGCAACCTCCTTGTTTGCATGTCCAGATCGTATCAGCTTGGATTTTTTTGCTAAAAACACAAATCTGTCAAGAGCGCATGCCGGCGTCTTTCTGGTGCAAAGCGGTTGCCGCCCGTCTCGGCTCGGGCAGGCTGCGGAGCAGGAGCAGTCCGCCGACTGGTCCCGCGGCGGCGACCGCGAACAGAAGGTAGTAGGAGCCGGTTGCCGCGAGGATCCATCCCCCGATGAGCGGCAAGCTTCGCGTCTCGGTCCTCAATGTCAAGAAGGCGAGCCGGAGGATCCTTTCGCACGGGCAAGAATTTCCGAAACCTTTGCACACAAAAGCGCAAAGTCGACGGGCTTCTCCACGAAATCGACGGCCGGCAGCCACGTCGGATCGAGGTCCTTGCTGCTGAAGCCCAACGGGAACGATTGGTTCACCGCCGTCAACATAATGACGGGCAATTCGCCGAACGTCCGCCGGATGGACCGGGCGGCCTCGAACCCCGCCGTGTCGTTTTCCGGAAACATGACGTCGAGGATGACCAGGTCGGGGCGCTGTTCATGGATGCGATCGATCGTCTTCCCGCAGTCAGTTTCTATGCTGATCGTGTATCCCTGCTTCTCCAGAATGGTCCCCACCGCGGAAGCGAAATCAGTGTCGTCATCTACGATCAACAGGTATGCCACCAATGCACCTCCTGGTTACTGCGGCGTCCGGGGCGGGCCGGGGGACGCGGGAAAATCGAGTGTCACCACGGTGCCGATCGCCGGGGCGCTTTCCACGTGCACGCCGATCCCGCCTGCCAGTGCGCTCTGGCGGACGATGGCCAGGCCCAGCCCGGTGGACGCGTGATTGTGCGTCACTGCTTCGGTGGTGCGGAAATAATCATCGAAGATTCGCGGCAGTTTTTCCGGCATGATTCCGATGCCGCTGTCGCGGACGACCACGATCGCCCCACCCGCAGGTTTTGGCCGGGAGGACACGGACACCCGCTGTCCGCCCCTCGAATAGTTGATCGCATTTGACAGGATGTTTTCGATGATCATGACGGCGTGATCATACACTGCCCGTACGGTGGCAGGCGACAATTCCTCCTCGAAAACGATGCCGCGTCTCGTCGCCTGCGGTTTCAGGCTGGCCAGGCACGAGCGGATCACCGCCGATACGTCGACCGGGACGGGCGCGGGCGGATCCTGGGCGCGGGACCGCAGGTTCGCCAACTGCAGCATGGCCTTGATGCCCCGGGAGAGCGTCTCGCAGCGGACCGCGATCTGCTCCACAACGGCGATTGCCTCTCCGGGCAACGGGCCGCAATGCCCTCCCAGCAGGAGCTGCGTGTTCGCGTGAATGGCGGCAAACG